>JACRCE010000043.1 GCA_016213015.1 Deltaproteobacteria bacterium
ACGCTCTGGCTGCCGTTTGAAACCACGCTCGTGGGATCATCCTTCTTCCTTGCGTGGGAAAAGGGAGCGGAAAACTACAGAAGGTGGAAAAAAGAGGTGAAGTTCGTCAACCCGCGCGAGGCGTGGAAGACTTATGCGCCCGCTACCCTGCCGCAGGACGAGTTCACGCAGAACATCTCGATGGCCGCGATAGAGAAAAAGTTTCCGGGAGAGCTTGAGAGCCTGAAAAAAAAGAAGGTGGAAAACATCGTAAAACGCTCGGCAAAGGAAAAGGGCGCTTCCGAAAAGAGGAAAAAGATCGTGCTGTACGGCAAGAACAACATGATTGCCGAGGCCCTGAAGCTGACGGATGAGCTTCTCAAGTCCTCGCCTCATGACCCTGAGCTTCTCAACAACGCGGGAAACATCCTTTTCATGCAGGGCAACTTTGAAAAGGCGCTCGAAAAGTACAGGGAGGCGTCCAAGATAACGCCGGATGACGCGGGAATATGGATAAACATGGCAAGGGCGCACCTTAAAATGAAACGGACAAGCAAGGCAGGCGAGGCATTTGACAAGGCGCTGAGCCTTGACAAGGACGTGAAAGAACAGTATCTTAGGCTATATACGGAGATACACAAATAAAAATCGATCTTTTTCCCGGACTCTTCGTCAGGGCGGAAATAACAAGTTCACAGATTTGCATATATGCTCCGCTTTTTATTTCCGCCCTTCCCTTAACGGAATAGACAGCGGGAAAAATCTCTAATCTTTAGAGATAGCCTTAATATTCTAAAATCAAGGAGGCAGACCCATGCCGCTCAAAAAGACCCTCATACTCTCAACTGTATTGTTGTTTCTCGCGTCTTCGGCCGCCTTTGCCGCCGAGAAAAAAAGCCTCTCCTACTGGATAAAGAACACCGGCTCCAAGATTCAGAGCGTAAGCAAAAAGCCCAAGAAGGACACCGCGACCGCGGGCGTCAAGGGCGACCCTGAAAAGGCCGCTGACGAGCTCTATTGGAAAGAGGGCAAGCAGGTGGTGAAGGACGAGGAGATAAAGTCGCTTGAAAACGCGGTTGACCTCGTCAACAAAGGACAAAACGACGAGGCCGTAAAGGCGCTTGAGGCATTCCTCAAGGACTACCCTAAGAGCGCGTTGAAGGCCGACGCCGAAGAAGGGTTGAAGATACTCAAGGCTCAAAGGCCGTAACCGTGATGAAACCGTGTCCGTGACCGTGAAAGACGCAGGGCAGGACTTTAGCTTGCGGTCTTTAGTCTTGCAGCCCTGCGAGGGTTGGCCTACGCATCACGGCCTCTCAATATTACCTTGCGCGGATACTTCCAAAACCGCAGCATAAGAATGACTGACTTTACGGCCACGATTCACGGTCACGGTTCACGGTATTTACACTTAACCGCCCCCGCGCTTGTCTCACTGCTCCTGCTTATATTCACGACGAGCGTCGTCTCACGCGCCGATGACTCAAACAGCGTTCTTCTCTACGCGGTCGGAGACGTCTCCCTTGGGCGCGGCATAGGCAACGCGGTGAAAAAACGCGGGGCCGACTACCCGTTCAAAGAAACAAGCTCAACGCTTCATGAAGCCGACATTGTCCTCGGCAACCTTGAAAGCATACTCGGCGATACAGACGACAAACAACGCTTCCCCGGAAAACCCTACAACTTTATCGCGCCGCTCGACTCGGCAGTCGCTCTCAAACAAGCCGGCTTCGACCTCCTCTCCCTTGCAAACAACCATGCCCTCGACTACGGCGACACCGCTATTGAAAAGACTATAAAGGCGCTGGGCAAGGCCGGCATCCTTTTCTTCGGCGCGGGAAAGGAGTTGATGCAAGCGCGAACCCCGGCCGTCGTTACAATCAGAGGCATAAGGTTCGCCTTCCTTGCCTACGGCACGGGCCATTCATCGAAGATATATGCGACCGCAAAGCGCGGCGGCATCGCCCCGATACGTTCAGACTACATCAAAAAAGACATAGCCGCTATGAAGGGAAAGGCCGACGTTGTAATCGTCTCCCTTCACTGGGGCTTTGAATACAAGGACGCGCCGGAAAAATGGCAAAGGGATTTCGCCAAAACCATCATCGGCTGGGGCGCGGACGCGGTAATAGGCCATCATCCGCATGTGCTGCAAGGCATCGAGCTTTACAAGGGCAAGCCCATCGCGTACAGCCTCGGAAACTTTCTCTTTGATCAGAAGGACGACGGCACGGATAGAAGCGTGATACTGGCGCTTGAATTTACAGGCAAGACAATAACGGGAATAGGCGTAATACCGCTCGACAGGTTCAACACATACTTCCCAAGGGCCGCCAAAGGACAGGCAAAAAAAGAAATATTGAAGAATCTGAAAAAGATTTCAACGCCGTTGAACGCGGAGGCCGACAACTTGAAGCGGCTTGGGCTGGAATAAGGACACGGACTTTTACCGGCCTCGCGTCATACCGCGTCCTTATCTCCCTTTGAATTGCCGTGCTTTTTTGCGGCCTGAAGCTCAAGCCTCGCTCTAATCCTGTCTATCCTTGAACCAAGTCCGAACACGTCGCCCAGCGGCCTTGCCAATCTCGTCCTTGTCTCAGGTTTTGAATACCGCACGTAGATCATGCCGAAGACCGCGGCAACGACGCCGCCTATAAGGTCGTCAATCAGGTCCCACATCGTGTCCGGCAGGTCGTCCTGAGTATGCCTGTTGAATGCGCTGTCAAGCGCAAACTCTCCTATCTCCCACATCGCGCCCACGGCAAGGGCGAATATGACCGTAAAAAACCCTATGAGCGGTATTGAAAGGCGCACCTTGCGAGTGTAATGGAGCGCGTAGACGGTAAGGAAACCGAGTATCGCTACGACTGAGCCGCCATACAGGTGCAAGAGCTTGTCCCATATCGCAAACCTTCTGTAAAAATTCAAACCCTCGCCGAGGAAGGTATGCAGGAAAAGAGATATGGTGATAAGCAGGTCAAGCTCAAAGGGCAGAGAGAAGCGCGAGTTCCTCGTTATGATGGCCGGCAGGAGCGAAACGCAGACCGCGGCTATCGAGCCGACGGCGAACAGATACTCGCCAAGATATATTTCATAAGGCACAAGGGCAAGCATCATGGCCTTGAGTAGCCATGACAGCATGGTTGATATGCTTACTGTGCGCCATGTCTTTGGCATTAGAGGTTTAGGGAAGCTCTGATTAATTCACTTTCTTTCTGTCATTCTGAGGAGCGAAGCGACGAAGAATCTCGTAACTATTTGATTTTTCTAAAGAAGCAGATTCTTCGCTTCGCTCAGAATGACACCATCGTAGAATAAATCAGAGGTTACTTAGGGAAGCTCTGATTTATTCGCCGACCCGTCATTCTCGCGCAGCGTAGAATCTCGTCTTCAAGGAAATCAACAACTTAGAGATTGCCGCGCCCAGCACCACTTTGTTGCACGAAGGAATTTGCCAAGGAACACGCTTCCATAATCCAAAGTGGTGCTGGGCGCGCAATGACAAAATAAGAATTAATCAGAGGTTCCCTAATATGTCTAACAACCAGTCCGCTTCACCCGGCTCAACGTCCATAATCTCACCGGTGTTTTTGCTTTTTATAGGGTGTGCGGCAAAGTTGCCGATGTTTCTCACGGCGTCAACAGCGTCCACCAGATACTGCACAAGCTCCTTTGACGCAATCACCTCGGCTATCTCTTTGCTCAAATCCTGAGGTTTGACGCCTGCATGGCCTCTCAAAATGCTTTGTAAACATCTGCGGCTCAAGGCGGCGCTTGCCTTTGGACTTAATGACAGTATCAAGGCCGCTTCGCTATAGTCTTTTGCGTAGCCTTGAGGCACGTGTTGAGATAGAGGCGCTCTTATAAACCTGAAGGATACGCAAGCGCTTCTACGCCATGTGTAGCGCATAAGAATATAATACTTTTATGACACGCAGGGCACACTTGAGCCTTGGTATACCTTGTGCCGTCAGGCGCATCCAAACAATGGTTTTCAGAAAACTGTTGATGAAAAGAGTCCAAACAATGCGGGCATTGCATGGATGTAGTTGCTATCGGAATCTTCAAATCTCAAATCCCGTTTATCGAACCATAAGCGTCAAACTGAAAAATTGGGTCGGGGCGAGAGGATTCGGCCTCGTTCGTCGGCTCCCGCCTCCTCTCTCCGGCCGGGCCGCCTCGCTGTCGGCTTGCCTCCCGGCAAGCCTTATCCTCGCGCCTGCTCGGCGCTCGGCGGCTTTCGAATCCTGCCCGTTCAAACTTGGTAATTTGGTCGGGGCGAGAGGATTCGAACCTCCGGCCCTCTGCTCCCAAAGCAGATGCGCTGCCAGACTGCGCTACGCCCCGTCCGTGTGCCGTAATAAGGCAGACGTTATTTTTTAGCACATACGGCGATATTTTGCAAATTTTTTATCCCTTCCGTATGGATTGTTGCATTTACCCGTGTCTGACGTGTATACTTGAACGCGGCAAACCGTGCTTGGCCGTTGTGCCGTATTAATGCAATTTTATCGAAATCCTTCACGCATTTTTAATCATTATGGACGATAATAAAAAGTATAGGCCGCGACGATACTATCCGATGTTCGTTGATATCGTCGGCCGGTTGTGCGTGGTCGTGGGCGGCGGGAAAGTGGCTGAACGCAAGGCGCGCTCCCTCATGGCGTCGGGCGCGCATGTAACCGTCATATCGCCGCGCCGGACCCAGGGCATCGAGTCTGACGCGGTAAAAGGCCGCTTGACGCTTGTCAAGAGGGGATACAAGAAGGGAGATGCTATAGGCGCTTTTCTCGTCATAGCGGCAACCGATTCGGAAGAGACGAACCAAGCGATTGCCAAGGATGCGCGGCGTGGAAGAGCAATGGTAAACGTAGTTGACGACCCCGTGCTCTGTGATTTTATTGCCCCGTCGGTCGTCGAGAGGGGGCCTCTCACGCTCGCCATATCGTCCTCAGGCGCGTGTCCCGCTCTTGTGAAGAAGTTGCGTAAGGATATGGAAAAGATTATCGGCAAGGAGTATGCGATATTTACGGACATGCTTGCAAAGGTAAGGGATGACCTGTTGAAAAACCGCGTTGGACGTGCTAAAAAAGAACGGATAATCAAGGCGTTGATAAACTCCCCTGCCGTTGAATGGATCAAGGCAGGGCAGGTCAACCGGCTGGAGCGATATGTTGACGCGCTCGTAAACAAGGATTCCTCAGCGTCCTCATCACTAAGAAAGCGCAAATGAGCGGACTTTTTTTTCATATAACCGTGGCGCTGTACCTTGCGGCAACGTGCGTATACGCGGCATATCTTTTTACGCACAAGGACTCTCTCCTTAAAGTTGCACTGGGTATTTTCATCGCCGGTTTCGCATCGCACACCCTGACCATAGGGTTCCGTTGGTTCGAGGCGGGCCGTACCCCGGCAACAAACCTCCATGAATCGCTGACGCTTTTTTCATGGGTGGTCGTCGCCGTATATATGGTCGTGCTCGTCAAGTACGGCCAAAGGGTGCTTGGCGCGTTCGTTGCCCCGTTTGCGCTCCTTCTCGTAATCTCAGCCTCTCTTCTGCCGAAGGAGATAGTGCCGCTTGCGCCCGTGCTTGAGAGCTACTGGCTTCCTGTGCACGTTATAATGGCCTTTTTCGGCAACGCCTTCTTCGCCATCGCCTTCTTTCTCGGCGTTATGTACCTGATTCAGCAACATTACCTGAAGAGCAGGAAATTAAAGGGGCTTTTCTTCGTTCTGCCCTCGCTTGAACTCCTCGACGAGCTTGGCTATAAGTGTCTTCAATACGGCTTTCCGCTCCTTACGCTTGCGATAATAACCGGCGCGATCTGGGCCGAGTACGCGACCGGAAGCTACTGGGACTGGAAGCCGAGGCAGGTCTGGTCGCTCATAACGTGGTTTCTCTACGCCGCGCTCCTTCATGGCCGCCTTACGGCCGGATGGAGAGGGAAAAAAGCGGCCATATTTTCCAGTATCGCGTTTGCCGCGCTCATAGGCTCATTTATAGTTATAAACCTTGCGCTTGGCGGGGCGCACGGTCTGTCAGGCCGCTGACCGGTTGTTCGCCGACTCGCGAAGCGATAAGGCGAACTCTTAAAAAGACATCTTTGTTCCATACCGGTAATACCGATCGTCATAAAGACGATTGGTATTACAAAAGTCCCATCTGCGGCGTTGTCTTCGTCGTTCAGAACTGCGCCCAGCGCCACTTTGGATTACTAAAGCATGTTGTTTGACAAATTCCTTCGTGCAACAAAGTGGTGCTGGGCTCATTCCTCACTCCTTGACGCCTTGCATCTGGAACTTTTTGAGCGGCCTGACCAGATTTTTAGTTGCTTCGTAACTTGCTGGGGAGATAGTCAAGATGAACCTCGTCATAGTCGGCCTCAACCATAAGACCGCGCCCATAGAGATACGCGAGAGGCTCTCCTTTCCGGCGGACTCCATCGGAGAGCCTTTGAAGCGGCTCGTGTCGAGGTACGGCCTGAACGAGGCGGTCATACTTTCCACCTGCAACCGGGTCGAGGCCGTCGGCATAGCCGCCGACGTTGAAAAGGGCGCGGTGCAGATAAAAAGATTTCTCTCGGACTATCACAGCATCCCCATTGAGATGTTGAACGAGCATCTTTACGTCCATTCCGGCCAGGGGGCGGCCACCCACCTGTTCCGCGTGGCCGCCGGGCTTGATTCGATGGTAATGGGCGAGCCGCAGATATTGGGACAGGTAAAGGACTCTTACGGATACGCGGTGGAGCACGGGAGCGCGGGCGCGATAATCAACAAGCTCTACCACAAGGTCTTTCAGGTGGCAAAGAGGGTGAGGACGGAAACAAGGATCGGCGAGTCTGCCGTTTCCATAAGTTTTGCCGCCGTCGAGCTTGCAAGAAAGATATTCGGCGCTTTGGGCGACAAGTCCGTCATGCTCATCGGCGCGGGCGAGATGGCCGAGCTTGCGGCAAAGCACCTTATGACCAACGGCGTAAAGGAGCTGTTCGTCGCAAACAGGACTTACGAGCGCGCCGTGGAGTTTGCAAAGGGGATCGGCGCGACCGCGATCATGCTTAGGGAGTTTGGGCATTATCTCAAGGACGTGGACATAGTCATAGCCTCCACGGCCTCCCAGAGCTTCATCATCAGACAAGAGCATATAAGCGAGGCCATGCGGCTCAGGAAGTTCAAACCCATGTTTTTTATCGACATAGCGGTGCCGAGGAACATAGACCCGCTCGTTAATAATATCGACGGCGCTTACGTCTACGACGTGGACGACCTTTCCGGCGTTGTTGAGGCCAATCTTCAAGAGAGGAAGAAGGAGGCCGATGCCGCAGAGCTTATCATAAGCGAGGAGATAGACAAGTTTTACCGCTGGATAAAGACGATTGACGTCGTGCCCACCATAATCGCGCTTCGACGTTTTGCCGACGAGGTGAGAAAGGCCGAGATTGAAAAGGCCGCCGTGGCCATCAAAGGCCTGTCCGACGACGATAAAAAGGTCATCGATGCGATGACCAACGCCATCGTTAACAAGTTGCTCCACAATCCGATAGTGCATCTCAAGAAAGAGGCCGACAAGATAGAAGGCGACAGGTACATCGACACGGTAAGGAAGCTCTTTGATCTCGAAGACGACAAGGATGAAATAGAAAAGGCGAGAGGCGACCGGCGCGGGTGAGCCGCGAACAGGGTGTAAGAAAAACCCAATACTGACGAAGGCTGCTCAAAAAGTCGTAGATGCGAGGCGGCGAGGAGCGACGAATGAGACGCACTTTGTTGTGCGTCGCAGTGAGGAGCGACGAGACAACAAAGCAGATGCGGTTTTTTGAGTAGCATGCTAAAGGAGAGGCATCGAAGTGAAAGAAAAATTGATCATAGGCACGCGATCAAGCGCCCTTGCGCTGTGGCAGGCCGAGTGGGTAAAGGCCGAGCTTCTTAGGAAATATCCGGGCGTTGAGGTCCGGCTTGAGAGGATAAAGACGACCGGAGACAAGATACTCGACGTGCCGCTTGCGAAGGTGGGCGGCAAGGGCCTGTTCGTCAAGGAGATAGAGGAGGCGCTTGAGGACGGCAGGGTTGACCTTGCCGTTCATTCCATGAAGGACGTGCCGACCGTGTTCCCCAAGGGGCTGCATCTCAAGGCCATAACAAAGAGGGAGGACGCGAGGGACGCGGTTATTTCAAGGAACGGCGTCAGGCTCAAAGACCTGCCAAAGGGCGCGTCCATAGGGACTTCGAGCTTGAGGCGACAATCGCAGATACTCAACATGAGGCCGGACTTTCAGATACAAAGCCTTCGCGGCAACCTCGACACCCGCATCAGAAAACTTGAGGAAGGCGCCTTTGACGCCGTCATACTTGCCGCCGCGGGCATAAAGAGGCTTGGACTGGAGGGCAAGATTACCGAACTGCTTGACCCGGAGGCAAGCCTTCCCGCAATAGGCCAAGGCGCGCTCGGCATCGAGACGAGGATCGAGGACGAGGACGTGAACGACATGGTTGCCTTTTTCAATCACCCCGACTCGTCCGTCGCGGTAAGGGCCGAACGGGCGTTCTTGGAAAGGCTCAATGGCGGCTGTCAAGTGCCGATAGCGGCGCATGCCGAGGTAAGGGGCGACGTGGTTAAACTCATCGGCCTAGTCGCGAGCGTTGACGGCAAAAAGATAGTGAAAGATTCGGCGTCAGGCTCAAGGCTCGACGTGGAGGACATAGGGGTTGATCTGGCAGAAAAGCTCCTTGGCTCAGGCGCGTGGGAGATACTCAAAGACCTTTACGAGGTCAAGCCCCCGGGCGGGGCGTGAGGCGCGGCTTATGCTTAGGAACATCGAGGAAATAAGAGAAAGACTCGTCCGGCTCTACGATCCGGACAGGATAATTCTCTTTGGTTCTCACGCCAAGGGCGTGGCCGGAGAGGAAAGCGATATCGATCTGCTTATCGTGAAGCAGACCACTGACCGGCCGATTGACCGGCGGGCCCGCGTGGAGAAGATATTGGCTGACAGAGAGTTGCCGCTTGACATAGTGGTATATACGCCTGAGGAGATACTGCGGCTTTATTCCATCGGGAGCCCGTTTATCGAGGAGGTAGTTCAAACCGGGAGGGTGCTTTATATGAGAAAGGCCGTGGAGGGCTGGATCAAGGACGCTGAGGACGACCTTGCGTCCGCTCTTGTCTTGCTTGAGCATGGAAGATACAAGGCCGCCTGTTATCACAGTCAGCAATGCGTTGAAAAAGGGTTGAAGGCCGTTGTGCTGGAAAAAGGCGGCAAGCCGGCCAAGGTGCACGACATAGTCGAGTTGCTGAACGCGGCAAAAGGCATTGGATGCCGTATAGAACTGTCGATGGACGACGCAATATTTTTGAACAGCGTTTATAAGGGCAGGTATCCGGCCGAAGACGGCCTTTTGCCGCACGGGGAGCCGTTAAAGGCCGACGCATCCAAGGCCGTAAAGGCGGCAAAAAAACTGCTGAAGGAAGTCGGAAGCGTTCTGAAATTGATATGAAAACCGGAAAGGTATATCTCGTGGGCGCCGGGCCGGGAGACCCCGGACTCATAACGATCAAGGCGATAACCGCTTTGAAGGAGGCGGACTGCGTCATCTACGACTTTCTGGCCAATGCGCGTCTCCTTGAGCATGCCAAGAAGGGCGCTGAGCGCATCTATGCCGGAAAGAAGGGGCGCGCAAAGACCATCGCGCAGGAGGAGATAAACGTCCTTATTATCAAGAAGGCAAAGGAGGGCAAGACGGTCGTGCGCCTTAAAGGCGGAGACCCTTTTATATTCGGACGCGGCGGCGAGGAGGCAGAGGAGATCGTAAAAGCGCTCATCCCTTTCGAGGTCATACCAGGCGTGAGCTCGGCCATAGCGGCCCCGGCCTACGCGGGTATACCGCTTACGCACAGGGACATGGCCTCGTCCGTTACGTTTATAACCGGTCAGGAAGACCCGGCCAAGGAGACCTCCAATATCGCATGGGACTCGCTCCCGAAAGGCACTCTGGTCTTTCTCATGGGCTGGAAGAATCTGCCGGCAATAGCCGCAAAGCTCCAAGAAAACGGCTGGGACGCGGGTACGCCGGTCGCGCTCATCAGGTGGGGCACCATGACCAAGCAGAGGAGCGTCGCGGGGCGATTGGATAACATCGTTGCGCTTTCCGCCGAGAGTGGGATGAAGCCGCCCATGATAATCGTCGTTGGCGAGGTGGTGAAGTTGAGGGATAAGCTCAACTGGTTCGAGTCAAAGCCGCTTTTCGGCAAGCGGGTGCTGATTACGCGCGCGAGCGAGCAGGCCGGGGCGTTTGCTCGTCTCTTGGAGGCTCAAGGCGCGGAGCCGATCGGGTTCCCCGTAATAAAGACAGTGCCGCCCGCAAGCTGGTCCGCGCTCGACAGGGCGATAAAACGGCTTGCAACCTATGATTGGGCAATATTCACGAGCGCAAACGGGGTAAGATATTTTTTTGAAAGGTTATATAAACTCGGCAAAGACGTAAGGGCGTTGTACGGCGTGGGACTGTGCGCCATCGGGCCAAAGACCGCCGGGGCATTGAAGGAGCGCGGCCTGAACGTTGACCTGACGCCGCCTGAGTACAAGGCCGAGGCCATAATAGAGGCGCTTGGCAAGAGACGCATAAAGGGATTCCGTTTTTTGCTTGCGCGTGCCGAGGCAGCAAGGGATGTCCTGCCGGTAGAGATAAAAAGGCACGGCGGCACGATCGACGTGGCGAGCGCGTACAGGACGGTCGCGCCGAAGAAGGAGGCCGAGGGATTGAAGGCCGAACTTTCAGCGGGCAATATCGCCGTCGTTACCTTCACGTCATCCTCAACGGTTACGAATTTTATGAGTATCTTCAAGAAGGGCGAGGCCGCACGGCTGTTAAAGGGCGTTGCCATTGCCTGCATAGGCCCCATCACGGCAAAGACGGCTCAGGAGGCGGGATTTAAGGTTGATATAATGCCCAAGGAGTACACGGTGGAGGGGCTGATTGAGGCGATGACGGGGTATTATAGACGGAAGTGAAAGGGATTGCTTGATGAAGAAGACCCCGGATGAGTGGTTCTCTCAGGCGGATTACGATATGAAGTCGGCCAAGTGCTTTTTGAGGGCGGACGGTATATACATGCGGTTTTTATCTGCCACCTGTCTCTGGAAAAGGCGTTGAAGGGCATATATATGCTCAGGCTTGACGAGATGCCGCCGAGGACGCACAACTTGACATACCTGAGCGAGAAGGCCGGTCTGGTTATGCCGGATGATGTATATGACTTTATTTTTACGCTGACCGGCATCAGCATCCCGGCGCGTTACCCCGACGAGTTGTCGATTATGCGCAAGGGGTATAGCAAGGCAAAAACGAAGGCGTTGTTGAAACAGGGTAAGGAGGTCTTGAAGTGGCTAAAGGCTCAGTCAGGGAAATAATAGGTTTTTTTCGGGATGGTCTGCGCCGTAACGGAGTGGACATATCAAGGATTATCCTATTCGGCTCCCGCTTGACAGGCAGGGGTTCGGACGACAGCGATATAGACCTGGTCGTAGTATCGGACGCCTTCGACGGCAAGGATATATTCGCAAGGGTCGGGATGTTGAAAGACGCGGAGGTGGCGACCATAAAGAGATACATGGTACCGCTCGACGTCATCGCGCTGACGCCTGATGAGTACGACAACGGGGACTCTCTTGCCGCAGCATACGCCAAGAGAGGAGAGGTTGTCGGGTAGGGGGACGACGTGTGTGTTACGGCGTTTGAATTAATCGGTAAACCGTTAAAGGCGTATAAGCGCTGGAGGCGCGGAAAATGATGAAAAAAAACGGCGCTACCCAAAGGTTGGGACGATAAGCGGATCAAAGATGTCTTATCCCATTATGAGGCTCAGACTTCCGAGGCCGCGGTTGCCGAGGACGAGGCGGTTTTCAAGGACGGATCGCGGACGGCTATGGACGTTCCCGCAAGGCTGGTGCCGGTAATAAGGGAAATTATCGCGAGAGACGAGCGACAGCGCAAAGTCCATGCGCGTCGCAAGATTAAATAACGTTGTAAGGAGAGCATGATGAACTTCCCCGATCTAAGGCTTCGCCGGCTCAGAAAGAGCGACGTGATGCGCTCGCTCGTCAGGGAGACCACCCTTTCAACCGACGACCTCATCCTGCCGCTTTTCGTATCTCACGGCAAGGGCGTTGAAAGACCCATAAAGTCAATGCCCGGGCACGCCCAGCTTTCCGTTGACAGGCTGAAAAAGGAGATAAAGGAGATAAGGACGCTCGGTATCCCCGGCGTAATCCTCTTCGGCATCCCTGAGCATAAAGATGCAACCGGCTCGTTCGCAAACGACCCCAAAGGCCCGGTGCAACAGGCTATAAAGGCCATAAAGGATATTGCCCCTGAGATTATTGTAATAACCGACGTCTGTATGTGCGAATACACTACGCACGGCCACTGTGGTATCATAAAGGAAGGCGACGTTGAC
>JACRCE010000044.1 GCA_016213015.1 Deltaproteobacteria bacterium
GTGCGCGGGGGGCTTGGAGAGGCCAAGACCCCTGCAAACTACGCGGCCTCCATCCTTCCGGCAGAGGAGGCGAAAAAACGCGGCTTTACGCAGGTCTTGTGGCTTGACGCGGTTGAGAGAAGGTACGTGGAAGAGGTCGGCACCATGAACATCTTCTTTGTCATAGGGGAAGAACTTGTAACGCCGTCGCTTGACGGCTCGGTCTTGGCCGGTGTTACGAGGGACAGCGTCATACAACTTGCAAAGCATTGGGGCATGAAGGTAAATGAGCGCAGGATTTCAATTGACGAGCTTATTGAGGCGGCAAGCGCGGGCACACTCAAAGAGGCATTCGGCACGGGCACAGCCGCGACCATTTCTCCCGTCGGCGAGATAACCCATAACGACAAAAAGATAGTCATAAATGGTTTTAAGACCGGCGAGTTTGCGAAAAAGGCTTATGCGTATCTTGAGGGCGTCGAGTACGGCACCGGGCCGGATGAGTTGGGATGGCGGCACGTCGTAAGGCCGTAACAGGTTGTAAGACCGTGCCATCGCAAACTATGTTGTATTTTTAAGTTTTTTGTGATAAACATAAAATACTATTCGCTTCCAAATCTATGAAACATACAAACCTACAGAACAACTCCTTGAAATATATTGATTTATTCTGTGGCATTGGCGGCTTTCGTGTCGCTATGGAAAATGTTTGCCGCTCATTCGGCGTAGAAGCGGAATGCTTGCTTTCGAGCGATATTGACGCAGAATGCCAAAAAGCGTATGCCGCTAACTTCGGGGAAACGCCGAAAGGCGATATAACGAAAATAGAAGCTCGTGAAACTCCCGACCATGACATATTGCTTGCTGGCTTTCCCTGCCAACCATTCAGCATAATCGGACATATGAAAGGCTTTGAAGACACGAGAGGAACTCTTTTTTTTGAAATAGCCAAAATACTTCAAAAAAAGAAACCAGCGGCATTCGTTCTTGAAAACGTTAAGCTTCTTGTCGGACATAATGGCGGCAAGACTATAGCGCACATAATGGAAACATTAAAAAAATTGAAATACTACGCTGATTATCGTGTATTTAACGCCATAGACTTTGGTCTGCCTCAAAAGCGCGAAAGGGTTTTCATTGTAGGATTCAAAGACCATTTTCACTTTAATTGGCCTGAAGGTAAAATTCCGATGACGCCTTTATCTAAAATATTAGAAAAAAAAGCGCCACAAAAACACTATGCTTCCGACTACATCAAGAAAAAGAGATGGAGCCAATTAGAGCCGACTAAGGAGCCAACTATCTGGCATGAAAACAAGGCCGGTCATGTCAGCGCATACCCATATTCATGCGCGTTGAGAGCGGGCGCCTCATATAATTATTTGCTGGTGAACGGCGAAAGAAGATTAACACCTAGAGAGATGTTACGATTGCAAGGATTTCCGGACAGCTACAAGATTGTCTGCAACGATTCACAAATAAGGAAGCAGGCTGGGAACAGCTTGCCTATTCCTGTGGCGCAGGCCGTAATAAAAAACGTTATTGAAGCGTGCGGTTTGAATCTTTATGCGGCACAAGAAACAACTATGTATTCAGCCGTAGACGGTCAACTCCAATCTTTTGAGGAATCAGCGCCCTACGAATGAAAGAACCAAGAATAAGAACTGTAGAAAAATACAAACCTCCATACCCGCTTAATCAACTCCCGCGCGATTTTGCTATGAATCTTGGCAGGGAGGTTATTTATTTCCTTGCTTCAAGAGGCACACCCAGGCTTGAGGGAACAGACTGGGAAGAAATATTTGCCCGTTTAATCGGCGCGCAATGGAAGCCTTCTAATGTTGGACTTGATGATATTGTTATGGAGCAAACAGCTTGGGGCGCAAAGACCGTCAAGAATGCCAACCCCTTTACTGCCATGAAAGTTAGGCTTATTTCCGGGAGAAACTCTCCCGTCTATTCTTTTGGCGACAAAGAAGTCAGTGATTGCGAACCAAACGAGCTTGGGGGAAAAATACTTGCGATATGGAATGAGCGTGTAGTTGGAATACGAAAACTATATAAACACCTCAGAACGGTTGTGCTTATTAAATCGAATAACTTGCTTGAGATGTCTGTTTTCGAGTTTGAGACAATAATATATGCAATAACCGAATATTCTTGGAAATGGAATAGGAAAAATAATTTAGAAGGCTTCAGCAAATCAACAAAAGAACATGTTTTTACATGGCAACCGCACGGTTCACAGTTTACAATCATTGAAAAAGCCCCCGAAAAAAGGCTTGCGATTAGGATCAAACAGCCTCCTTTCTTAAATAAACACGCCATCCTCAAAGCTCTCAAGTTTGATAATTCGTGGGTGCAGATAATTGAATGACACGTTATGGATACTGTAAGTCCTGATAAACGCGCACAAATCATGGCAAGAGTGCAATCGAGAGGCAATGAAACCACTGAATTAAGAGTAATCAGATTTCTAAGAAAAAGAGGTTTAAAGGGGTGGCGACGAAATTACACCCTGCCGGGGAAACCTGATTTTGTCTATCCAAAAACACGAATAGCTTTATTTGTTGACGGTTGCTTCTGGCATGGTTGCAAAGAACATTGTAGAGTGCCCTCTTCTAATCGGGAATATTGGATCGCAAAAATCGAAAGGAACAAAGCCAGAGATAAGGAAATATCGAAAAAGCTAAAACTACTCGGATGGAAAGTAATCCGAATTTTGGAGCATGAAATAGGGACATCTCAAATGACGCGAAAACTAAGAAAAGTGGCGGAGCTTATTTGAGACGCTACAAACCGGAAAACAGTCAATGGACTCGATCACCATACTCGGCGTGGCAGCCGGCATACTTACAACCGTTTCGTTTCTGCCGCAGGTCATACGCACATGGAGGACGCGGCACACCAAGGACATATCCCTCTACATGTTCGCCCTGCTTGCAATCGGCATAGCGCTGTGGCTCGTCTACGGCTATATCAGAAACGATCTGCCGCTTGTGTTGGCCAACGCGGTCTCGTTCCTGTTCGTAGTTATAATATTGGTCTTCAAGATAAGGCACGGTTAAAGTAACCATGATAACTGAAACAATCGTAAAAGAGCACGGCCTTGCGCCGGATGAGTACGATCGCATAAAGCAACTCATGGGCAGGGAGCCGACCCTTGTCGAGCTTGGCATATTTTCGGCCATGTGGAGCGAGCACTGCTCGTACAAGTCGTCGAGAAGGCATCTTAAAAGCCTCCCCACAAAAGGCAAGGCCGTTCTTCAAGGCCCCGGCGAGAACGCCGGAGTGGTCGACATCGGGGGCGGTCTTGCCGTCGTATTCAAGATGGAGAGCCACAACCACCCGTCCTTCATAGAGCCGTATCAGGGCGCGGCCACCGGCGTTGGCGGCATCCTGCGCGATATATTCACGATGGGCGCAAGGCCAATAGCCTCGTTGAACTCCTTGCGCTTCGGCTCGTTTGACAACGGCGGGACGCGGCGTCTCGTCGAAGGCGTGGTGGCTGGCATATCCGGGTACGGCAACTGCATAGGGGTGCCGACCGTTGGCGGAGAGGTTTATTTCAACTCATCATACAATGCCAACTGCCTTGTGAACGTCATGACGGCCGGTCTTGTACGGCATGACAGGATATTCAAGGGCCTTGCCTCCGGCGTCGGCAACCCGGTCATGTACGTCGGGTCAAGGACCGGCAGGGACGGCATCCACGGCGCGGTCATGGCCTCCGACGTATTCGGAAGCGGCGGCGAGGAGAGAAGGCCCACGGTGCAGGTCGGAGACCCGTTCTGTGAAAAGCTCCTTCTTGAGGCGTGTCTTGAGCTTTTCAAGACCGACCACGTAATCGGGATTCAGGACATGGGCGCGGCAGGACTTACCTCGTCGAGCGCCGAGATGGCCGGCAGGGCCGGCACGGGCATGGAGATAGACATCGGCGCAGTTCCAAGGCGTGAGACAGGGATGAGCGCTTACGAAATAATGCTCTCCGAGTCTCAGGAACGCATGCTTCTTGTTGTAAAGAAAGGCTCGGAAGCGGCCGTAAAAGCGATATTCGACAAGTGGGACCTTGAGGCATCTGTAATAGGCTTTGTAACGGATGATAAAAGGCTTCGCATAATGGAGCAGGGCGCGCCGGTTGCCGACATACCGGTTGCCTTCCTGACCGACGATGCGCCTTCTTATGACCGTCCGTCAAAGAGACCGGAACGGCAGGATACCGTACAGGCTCTTGATCTGAAGGCAATAAAGGTTCCCGACGACTTAAACGGCGCTCTTTTGAAACTACTCTCTTCCGGCAACATCGCAAGCAAGGCGTGGATATACCGCCAGTACGACTATATGGTTAGGACAGATACCGTTGTCGGCCCCGGGTCCGACGCGGCGATTGTGCGGATAAAGGGCGCGGACAACGCCCTTGCAATGACGGTTGACTGCAACTCCCGGTACTGTTTCCTCGACCCGTACACCGGAGCGGCTTTGGCCGTTGCCGAGGCCGCGCGAAATCTCGTGGTGAGCGGGGCAAGGCCGCTCGCCCTTACCGACTGCTTAAACTTCGGCAACCCTGAACGGCCAGAGGTGATGTGGCAGATAAAAGAGGCGATACGCGGCATATCCGACGCCTGCGTAGCCCTCGATATTCCGGTCATAGGCGGCAACGTGAGCCTGTATAACGAGACGAGCGGCATTGCCGTGTATCCGACCCCGACCATCGGCATGGTTGGGTTTGTGGAGGATTTGAGGTTACACACAACCCAGTGGTTCAAGGACGCAGGCGACGTTGTCATGCTCATCGGGGCATGGAATCCGTCCATTGGCGGCAGTGAATACCTGAGCGTTGTGCACGGCCTTGAGAAGGGTATCTTGCCAAGGCTTGACCTTGACGCTGAAAAACGGCTGCAGGAGATTTGTCTGGCCGCTATAAAAGCCGGTATAATTAAAAGCGCGCATGATTTGAGCGAAGGCGGCCTTGCGGTTGCGCTTGCGGAGTGCTGTTTCAATCCTCAAGCTCCAGTCGGCGCGGCTATTGAGATAAAGCGCGACGGACGCATTGACCAGATGCTTTTCGGCGAGTCGGGCGCAAGCGTCATAGTAAGCCTTGACAAGGCGCATCTTGACGAGTTAAAGCGTCTGTGCGCCCTGTCCGGCGTACCTTGCGAGGTCATCGGCAAGGTCGAGGGCGACTCCTTGAAGATAGGCGATTATATCGCCCTGCCGGTTGAGAAGATGATGGAAGAGTGGGCTGGTTCTCTTGAGAGGTATCTGACTCATGTTTGATAACCGTTCAGGCTGTTCAAAAATGCCCAGATGCAAGGCGTCGAGGAGCGACGAATGAGACGCACTTTGTTGTGCGTCGCAGTGAGGAGCGACGAGACAACGCCGCAGATGGGCGTTTTTCAACAGCCTGCGAGAGGTATCTGACTCATGGCGACTGACAAGTTCAACGACGAGTGCGGCGTGTTCGGCGTTTACGGACATGCCGAGGCATCCAACATAACCTATCTCGGACTCTACGCCCTCCAGCACAGGGGGCAGGAGAGCGCGGGCATCGTCTCTTCCGACGGGGTCAGGCTCAACTCTCATAAGGGCATGGGCCACGTTGCCGAGGTGTTCAACGGCAACGTCATCGCCAGACTTTCCGGCGCTTCGGCCATAGGGCATGTAAGGTATTCCACGGCCGGGGAGTCGCACGTCAGAAACGCACAGCCCTTTGTCGTGGAGTACGCAAGGGGTTCCATAGCCGTGGCGCACAACGGCAACCTCGTGAACGCCGCGCTCCTCCGCGACGAGTTCGAGGCTTACGGTTCGATATTCCAGTCAAGCATGGATACCGAGATAATCGTCCATCTTATCGCCTCAAGCAAGGAAAATTCCTTACTCGACAGGATCGTATACGCGCTAAAGAGGATACAGGGGTCGTACTGCCTGCTGTTTCAGACCGAGGAGATGATGATAGCGGCGAGAGACCCGCACGGCTTCAGGCCGTTATCTCTGGGCAGAGTAAAGGGCGCTTGGGTCGTCGCGTCAGAGACATGCGCCTTCGACCTCATCGAGGCCGAATATATAAGAGACGTCGAGCCGGGCGAGGCGCTGGTGATAGACAAAAACGGCCTGCGCTCGTTCAAGCCGTTCGAGAGCGCGCCATACACGCCCTGCGTCTTCGAGCTTATATACTTCGCCCGTCCCGATTCGGTCGTGTTCGGGGCAAACGTATACGAGGCCAGAAAGAATCTCGGCAGGACGCTTGCAAGGGAGTTTCCGGTCGAGGCCGACGTGGTGATACCGGTGCCCGATTCGGGCGTTCCAGCGGCAATAGGATACGCCGAGGCGGCCGGTATCCCGTTTGAACTCGGCATAGTCAGGAACCACTATGTGGGCAGGACGTTCATAGAGCCTAAGGACGCCATACGGCACTTCGGCGTGAAGGTCAAGCTCAACGCTATAAAGGCGTCTCTCAAGGGCAAGCGCGTCGTGGTGGTTGACGATTCGATAGTGCGCGGCACCACGTCGAGAAAGATTATAAGGATGATACGCGAGGCCGGCGCAAGCGAGGTGCACATGAGGATAAGCTCTCCGCCCACGGTCTGTCCTTGCAGATACGGCATAGACACGCCGACGACCACGGAGTTGATAGCCGCGACCCACGGCATGAAGGAGATAAACGCTTTCATCACCTCGGACACGCTCGGATACCTTAGCGTTGAAGGCATGTACGAGGCCGTGCGCTCCGCGGGCAAGAGTTTTTGTGACGCCTGTTTCACCGGCAAGTATCCGGTCGACGTCAACAAGGGCGAGGCGCCGCCGCAGCTTGCGCTTTTCAAATAAAGCGGCAATAATGAAGGCGGTTGTCGGTGAAGGCGAAAGAATAACAAATGGCAAACGCTCTACAGGGGAATCTCTTTAAGATATTGCCGTTACGCCGGCCTAATGGTAAAACCTCAACTGAGAGATCAGGCACTTTCAGTGATAATATAAAGTTGCCAATTCATAGATGGTTTCGCTATTCTGCTGGATTTTCAGCGACATGGGTTAAAGAAACTATCCTAAACCATAATGCGAGAATAGTGCTTGACCCTTTTGTCGGCTCGGGTACCGTCTGCATCGCAGCCGACGAAGCAGAAGTAATTTCTTACGGGATCGAATCACATCCATTTGTTTTTCGATTGGCTAAAGGGAAACTTGCATGGACGGTAAATATCGACAATTTTAAGCAAACTATTTTTGAAATTGAAAAAGAAGCCAAATATATGCGCCTTAAGGAATCGTCTGAGATTCCGTCGCTTTTGGCGAAATGTTATACAAAGGAAGCGCTTACAAGCCTCTTCATGATTAAAGAAGCCTTTTTGAAAACAGCTTCTGACTTGTCTGAGGATTTACGCTCCCTCGTCTTTCTTGCAATAAGTGCGATCCTGAGACCTTCGAGCCATGTAGGAACGGCTCAATGGCAATACATCCTCCCGAATAAGCGGAAGGCTAAAGTGCTTACGCCATTGGAAGCATTGACGGTTCAAGTCTCAATGATGGAAAGAGACATGTATCAGATGCAACTCGCCGTGAGAGATAGCAGGGCAACGCTTATTCAAGATGATGCCAGGACATTAAGAGCGTTACCGGACAGAGCAGTTGATTTGGTAATAACGTCTCCTCCTTATGCAAACAATTACGATTACGCCGATGCTACTCGTCTGGAAATGACTTTTTGGGGTGAAGTTGATTCATGGGGAGATCTTCATGAAACGGTTCGTAGATTCCTGATTCGTTCAAGTTCGCAACACGCGGCAAAAGATCGACTCAATCTCGATTCCTTATTATCCGAACCCGTTATTGAACCTATTAGGCAAGAGCTAAGCAAGACTTGTCGAGATTTGGCGGATATCCGGGGAACAAAGGGCGGTAAAAAAGCTTACCACACGATGATTGCGGCTTATTTTGCCGATATAGGACAAGTTTTCCATGCCCTGCGCCGCGTGACAAAGCGAAATGGCAATGTCTGCTTCGTTATCGGTGATTCGGCGCCATATGGTATTTATGTGCCGGTTGAAAAGTGGATTGGGGAATTGTCCGTTGCGGCAGGATTTTCGTCATGGTCATTTGAAAAGATTAGAGATAGAAATGTTAAATGGAAAAATAGAAAACATACCGTGCCGCTGCATGAAGGGCGGCTTTGGATAAGAGGATAATTCATGGCCGCTTCGCCATCTCATAAATTCGGTCAAGATTTAGGGAATCTTCTTGAAGAGGTTGTGCTTTATGAGATTTTGAAACCACGCTTGGAAAGATTCTCTCAATCAAAGAAATATTATCTCGATTGTAAGGGCAAGCGTTCCGCCAGAAAAGGCAAAAAAGTTTCATGGATGGATAAATATGGAAACCGGCACGACCTCGATTTTGTAATCGAGATTGGCGGCACAGACCAAAAGATTGGCAGCCCAATAGCCTTTATCGAAGCGGCTTGGCGCCGTTATACTAAACATTCAAAAAACAAGGCGCAGGAAATTCAAGGCGCATTGTTGCCGATTATCGAGTTGCATCATCTATCCGCGCCATTTTACGGAGTAGTTTTAGCAGGGGAATTCACCGAGTCTGCATTGGCGCAATTACGGAACAACAATTTCGCCGTCATCTATATTCCCTATTTGGATGTAGTTAAAGCTTTTGCCGTTGTTGGCTTTGATATCGCATTTAATGAAGCCACTTCTGATGCAACCTTCAAAAGAGCCGGCAAAAAACTCAAATCTCTTACTCATAATGAAAAAGTCGCCATTCGTCAAAAACTAACTGAACTGTCAAAAAAAGAAACAGATAGGTTTATGGAGAAACTAAAGGCGGCTCTGGAACGCCATATTAAAAGAATCATTTTACTGCCTCTTTTTGGAAAAAAATTTGAATTCACCTCTGTTGTTGATGCTCTCTCTAAGATAGATTCTTTTGAGTTAGGGAAGCTCTGATTAATTCTTATTTGTCATTGCGAGCCGCGCTTTTGCGGCGCGGCAATCTCGTAACTTATTGATTTCCTTGAAGACGAGATTGCTTCGCTTCGCTCGCAATGACGGATTGGCGAATTAATCAGAGCTTCCTTAGGAGTTGCAGCGGGAGATTTTAATAAATTTGAAGTTATAATCGAATATTGCAATGGTGATAAGATTGAAGCTAAATTTCATGACAAGACCACGCTCTCGGAATTTCTTAATAAGCTCTAAATGCAACTTCCTTAAACCGATACCCGATACCCGAAAGGCGGCGCGGATGTCATCGAAACTCAAAGCAATTTGTATCCTTGCCCTCATCCTTTTCGTCTCCGGCTGTACGTCCGCGATAAAACCGGATTACAACGAAACCCTCAACAGGTGGACGCGGAATGCGCGCATATTCCACGGCCTTGACGCGAAGCTCTATGTTTATGCGACCTACAAGGGGACTGAGTTCGCGGGCGCGTACATTGACCGTTATTCGTCGTCCTTCAGGCTTGACGAGGAGTACAAAAAAGGGCTTGTCGAGCGGGCAACGCATGAGGCGGAGATGTACAACGACTTCTTTCTTGCGGTGCATACCCCTGACCCGTCGGTCAACGACCTTGACAAGGCGGGCTCCATCTGGCGTTTGTATCTTGAGACCTCCTCCAACGAGCGGCTTAACCCGATTTTCATAAACAAGGCCGACGTCAAGGACCCGCTCCTGCGCGATTTCTTCCCGTATCTCGACCTTTGGAGTTCCGGTTATATCGTGAGATTCCCGAAATACTCGGCCGAGGGGACAGAGCCGATACCGGGGAAGGACACGAAACTGATGCGCCTCGTTATTTCCGGCCCGCTCGGCCATGCCGCTCTTGAATGGAGGTTTGCCGATGAGTAAGAAGATTTTACGTTTGCCGTTGCTCTTTTTGTTTGCCGCTTTTTTGCTCATGCCGTCAACGGCGTTGGCAAGCGCCGGGGCGTTGGACACCCTTTCAGGGGCCGTGTTTTTCATGGCTAAAGGCAAAGCGGATTGGGGAAGCGCTGTAAAGGGGGCTGAGGTCAACGTCGGAGACAGGATAAAGACGGGCGCCGACGGCAGGGCGCTTATCATATTCGGCGACGGCACGAAGATAATGCTCGGAAACGACAGCGAGTTGGAGATAAGCGAATACATGGCCTCGGCAAAAAAACGAAGCGCCGTGTACACGCTTGCAACCGGCAAGGTCAGGGCAATCGTTACCAAGTTCGCCGGCAAGTCGGACATAAAGGTCAAGACGCGCACCGCTGTAGCGGGGGTGAGGGGCACCGACTTCATCGTGATGAATCAGGGCAATGCGAACGTCATGTTCGGAAACGAAGGGCGGGTTGCCGCGAGCGCAACGGACGGCAAGGATTCCGTCCAGCTAAAGGCCGGGCAGATGACCGAGAATACGAGCGGGGTCGTGCCCATAAAGCCGATTGTCGTGGAGCCGGGCACACCGCTTGCCGAGGCAAGAGCGGCCCTTGTGGCCGTAACGGATCCCGGCGCGCCGATCGAGTGGGAGGCCGCGGGCAAACTTCCGGCCATACTTGCAAGGTGGAACGTCAACTACGGCCATTATCTGGCCGACAGCAAGAGGTTTAAGGACGCGCTCAATATCTTTCAGATAGCCATAGACCTCACGGAGATAAGCTCCATAAGGGCTGAGGCGCATCTTGAACGCGGCACCGTATTGTCGCGGAATCTGGGCGACCCCAAGTCCGCCCTTGCCGAATACACGGCGGTCATGGAAAGGTATCCGGTCTCCGAGTTCGTGGATAACGCCGTCTACTCGGCCGGCGTCATCTACATGGACATGGGAGACAAGGAAAACGCAAGGAGGATGTTTACGCGCTACCTTAGCGATTATCCGAAAGGCGCGCGCAGAGGCACGGTTGAGATACTATTGAAGTCCCTTGGAGAATAGGCGATATGGCGTTCAAGAGACCCGGGGATAAGACGCTCTTTGCCCTTATCGGCGTTTGCGCGGCTCTTATAACGCTTTTCGCCTTCTGGTACAGGCCGTGGCTTTTTACCACTCTCGACTTAAAGGTTATTGACGCATTTTTTGTCCTGCGCGGCAATACCCGGCCGCCATCCGACGTGGTAATAGTGGCCGTTGATGAAAAAAGCATAAATCAGATGGGCAGGTGGCCGTGGTCAAGGGAGGTTACCGCCAAGCTCGTAGGCGCATTAAAGCCCGCGAGGGTCGTTGCTTATGATATCGTCTTTGCGGAGCCTCAAAACGCGGTTGCCGATAAGGCGCTCGGCAACGCGATCAAGGACGCGGACAACGCGGTGCTCGGGTTTTTCTTCCGCGACGATTCGACCGAGGCGCCCGACACGGTTATCGAAGCTCAGTTGAAGCGTTCCACAATAACGCGGATTTCTTATCTTGGCGACGGCGCGGCGGAAGGGTTCGCGGGCGTCGAGTTCTCAGGCGTTGACGCCAATATTCCGGTCATCGGTCTCTTTGCCTCGTCCTTCGGCTCATTCAATATAATACCTCAGGATGACGGCCTATACCGGGCGGCCAATCTTGTCTTCAAGTACAACGACGCAATATATCCTTCGCTCGCCCTTGAGGCGCTTAGATCGTATTTCGGCAAAGACCTGACGCTCCATATCGCGCCTTACGGCATTGACGGGTTGTCCGTCGGCGACGCGAGGATACCGCTCGACGAAGAAGGGGCGTATCAGGTCAACTACTACGGCCCGGCTCTCTCTTTTGCAACCTACTCGGCCTCAGACGTTATAAACGGCAAGGTCGGTGAAGCCTCTCTTAAAGATAAACTCGTATTCGTGGGCGTTACCGAGAAGGGCATCTACGACATAAGGCCAACCCCGCTCGATACCCTTTTGCCGGGGGTCGAGATACACGCGACCGTGGCGGCCAACGTCATTGAAAAAAGATTTCTCGTGCGCGACTCAAGGGTCACAATCTTAGACCTTGCCCTTGTAGTTTTGTTGCCCGTGCTGTTGGCGCTTATCGCCACCGCCGTGCATAGGACGTACATCAGCCTTGCCGTGTTTGCCGGATTTTTCACGGCGCTCATCCTTGGGGAGTTCTACCTTTTCTCGTCCTTCAACCTCAAGCCGAGCCTCATATACCCGTTGTTTTCGCTGTCAACGGGATACCTGTTCATAGAGGCGTACAGGAACGTGGTCGTCGAGAAGAAGGGGAGGTTCCTGAAAAGGGCGTTTACCCAGTACGTCTCAGAGCAGGTGCTGAGCGAGATAATCAAAAACCCGGACAGCTTAAACCTCGGGGGCGAGGCGCGAGTGGTTACGGTGTTGTTTTCCGACATACGCGGCTTTACGACCATCTCCGAGAGCCTTACCCCGCAAAAGCTCGTAACCCTGCTTAACGAGTATCTGAATCCAATGACCATGATAGTACTTGAGGAGCACGGCCTGCTTGACAAGTACATAGGCGACGCCATAATGGTGATATTCAACGCGCCTATCGCCATTGACGATCATCCCGGACGCGCATGTTCGTCGGCCTTGAGGATGCTTTCAACCCTGAAGGAGCTCAACGCCGGATGGGCGCTCAAGGGGTATCCTCGCGTTGACATCGGCATAGGCATAAACACGGGCGAGGCCGTCGTCGGCAACATGGGTTCGGTGTTGAGGTTCGACTATACGGGCATAGGGGACAACATAAACCTCGCGTCGAGGCTTGAGGGGTTGAATAAACTGTACGGCTCGCATATCATCGTAAGCCGGTTTACGTATGAGTTTGTAAAGGACGCATTCGTCTTCAGAGAGTTGGACCTTGTGAAGGTCAAGGGCAAGGACAGGCCCGTAGGGTTGTATGAGTTGATGGCGGTCAAGGGCGACGCGGATTCGGCGCGGCTTTGCGAGGAGTTTTCAAAGGCGCTTGCCATGTTCAGGGCGGAGAGGTTTGACGAGGCAAAGGCGGCGTTCGAGAAGGTGCTTGAGCTATATCCCAACGACGGGCCGTCAAATCTCTACGTTGCAAGGGCCGGCGAGTACGCGCTGAACCCGCCGCCTGAGGGGTGGGACGGGGTGTATGTGGCGAAGACCAAGTAAAGGAGGATGTCATGAACAAACGACGTTTGATAAATAATTGCGCCTCAACCATTGCGTTCATATTTGCCTTTAGCTTCGCATTCAGCCTTTTTTTTGCGCCGCGCCTCGCGCGCGCCGCAACCCTCGTGCTCGATGGAACGATGAACGAGGCGATAGAGATTAAACAAGAGAGGCGTTTTGCAACGCCGCGGGAGGGTTTGAAAAAACTTACGTTCAGATATGCGAACCCGGCTTCCTTCAGCAGCGGCTCAACCGTTCAAACCGTGTCGAATCGCACGGTGGCGTATAATCCAAAGCCGTTCTCCGTGGCCGACGAGAAGGACGCTTACGGCAACGTGTACACGGTCGTTGAGTGGGCTGACATCAGGGAGGGCGTCTCAGTCGCCGAGTCGTACACGGTCAAGCTCGATATAAAACTCAAGGATATGAACAGCGCGGCCCAATTTCCGCTCAACTCCAAAGATATGCCGGAGGCGGTTCGGGTATTCTTGAACAAGACGCAACAGGTCTCAACCGACGCGGTAGAGATAAAGGAGCTTGCATCGCAGTTGACCGTTGGGAGCGCAACCGAACATGCGGCGGTTATGTCCATACTCAACTGGGTGGTGGATAATATAAAGTACAAGACGCCAATCCCGGATTACGGCGCTTTGGCCACGCTTAAGACCGGGTACGGCAACTGCCAGAACTACGCGCACCTCGCCATAGCGCTCATGCGTTCGGTCGGCATTCCGGCGCGTATAGTCGGCGGCATCTCGCTTGAAAAAAAGTGGAAGGCGCCCCTTGTAAACGGCGCGCTCGTTCAGAGCATCGGTCAGGGCGGACACGCATGGATGGAGGTCTGGTATCCCGACCTCGGATGGATGCCCTTCGACGCGCAGCAGAGCCATCTGTTCGTGGGGCCTCGGCATATCAAACAGACAGTGGGTCTCGATTCGGTTGACGTGAACGATTCGTGGCGTGCTCAGCCCTCCCTTCCTCCGTTCAGCGAGGAGATATCAGCGGATTTCACTGACGACACGATTACGCTCGTATTGAAGAAAACGCTCGATTCACCGGCCAACTATATAATGACAACCTCGGTTGAGGCCGTCCGGCCTGTCCAACCCGTGAAGAAAACGCCTGAGACAGCCCCTCTATCCGCCGGCCGCGTGGAGTTCGGGAATATCGAGTTTCCGGCGCAGATCGGCTTTTTCGTGGCAACGGGCGCTGACGCGGGGCGTAAGACCTTTGACAAGGAGACCGCCGAGTACGTTACAGGCGACGTTACTTATGCCCAAGCCTTTATGGTTGAAAAAACGATGCGCCTTGACAACGTCTCGCTTGCCATGCACAAGTTCGGAGGCAGACTTGGTAGCCTGTGGCTTGACGTTGTGAAGGATAAGGACGGAAGGCCGGGCATGGAGGGCGTAAGGAGCATGCCGCTCGGCCTCGACACGGTAAAGTACCATTCCGGTTACTCATGGTTCGACTTCGGTTTCTCGGCCGACGAGAAGGAGAGGCCCGTTCTTGAACCGGGGCGGCACTGGATAGTCTTGAGGCGCTCAAAGGACGCCATCGTGAACTGGTTTTATACGCCCGGAAACCAGTACGGCAAGGCCGATGACGCAAGGTCAACGGAAAAGGGGATCGACTGGTCGAATATAATGAACTATGACTTCAACTTCAAGGTCAGCGGGTATGTGGAAAGGCCGTAAAGGCCGTGAACCGTGACCGTGAAGCGTGTAAAAAAAGAAATCTTTTACGGTCACGGGTAACGGTCACGAACACGGTCTTTAAATAAAATACCTTGCAATGCGGCCCGTCGTTATGGTAAATAAAAGTGTTCAAATACACACGCGCCGGGCATGAGCGGAGCGGCGGTGTCCGTTCATAATGAGCGGATTCCGTTCCGTGATTAGAGGCGCGGAGGAAAGGTCGGCGCTTTTGGCGCAAACCTAAAAAACCAAACACAAGGAGAGTGGAAGATGGCGTATCTGACGATGAAACAGCTTTTGGAATCAGGGGTGCACTTCGGACATCAGACAAAGAGATGGAACCCCAAGATGAAGCCGTATATCTACGGCGCAAGGAACGGCATCTATATCATAGACCTCCAGCAGACGGTCAAGATGTTCAAGGAGGCTTATGACTTCGTGAAGGCCACGAGCGCCAAGGGCGGGCGCGTGATGTTCGTGGGCACGAAGAAGCAGGCGCAGAACGCCGTCGCGGAAGAGGCCAAGAGGTGCTCCAGCGGTTACATAAACAGCAGGTGGATCGGCGGTTTTCTTACGAACTTTGCAACCGTTAAAAAAAGCATAGAGCGGCTCAAGACGCTTGACAACATGAAGGCCAACCCGGAGCTTTCCACGGCCACCAAGAAGGAGGCTATCATGTTTGAAAGGGAGCGCATGCGTTTAGAGAAGTACCTTGGCGGCGTTCGCGCGGTGGGCGCGGTGCCCTCTGCCATATTCATAATAGATTCAAGGAAAGAGTCGATTGCCGCGAAAGAAGCGAGAAGGATGGGCATAAAGGTGGTCGGCATAGTGGATACCAACTGCGATCCCGACGAGGTTGATTACATCATACCGGGCAACGACGACGCGATACGCGCCATAAAGCTCTTTGCCGCTTCCATGGCCGACGCCTGTATCGAGGGCAGGGCGATATACGAAGAGTCGCTCGCCTCGGCCACCGACAAGAAGCATGGGAACGTGCAGGCCAAGGCCGTTGTTGCTCCGCAGGCCGCACCGGCTCCGGCGCTTGGTTGAGCCGGCAATTACGCTTCGCTCCGCAATCCAAATTCGTCATTCTCGGCTCCGCCGAGGCAATCTCGGTCTTTAAGATTGCTTCGCCACAAAAGACCGTGGCTCGCAATGACACGTATGGAGTTTTTCAGGTCTCTCAAAGTACAAATGGGGGTTTCAAGGACAAATGGATATATCCGCATTGGCCGTAAAAGAGCTTAGGGAAAAAACGGGCGCGGGCATCCTCGATTGCAAAAAGGCGCTTGGCGCCTCAAACGGCGACATTGAAAAGGCGGTAGCCTTTTTACGGGAAAAGGGTCTTGCCTCGGCGCAAAAAAAAGCGGGCAGGGCCGCCTCGGAGGGGCTTGTTTACGCCTATATACACGGCGGCGGGAAGGTCGGCGTACTCCTTGAGGTCAACTGTGAAACCGATTTCGTCGCCAAGACCGACGGGTTTGCCTCTCTCGTCAAGGACGTCGCCATGCATATCGCGGCAACGAGCCCACAGTATGTAAGCCGCTCAGAGGTGAGCGGGACCGTAATCGAATCCGAGAGAGAAATATACCGTAATCAGGCAAAGGAGTCCGGCAAACCCGATCACGTAATAGCGAAGATGGTGGACGGGAAACTCGACAAGTTCTACAAGGACGTATGCCTTCTTGAGCAGAGTTTTGTCAAGAACCCGGATCTGACCATCGAAAAGCTGGTCGTCGAGGCTATCGCCAAACTCGGGGAGAATATATCCATAAGGCGTTTTGCGCGTTATAAGGTCGGCGAGGGCATCGAAAAGAAGACGTCCGACCTTGCAAAGGACGTGGCCGCCGTCGTAGGTGTTTGAGGTTTTTAGGCATAAGCAAGTTTATATGGCGGGCAATGCACGCCCTATAGCCGCATATTCCCGCTATTCCCGACGGCCACAATAGGCGCGCCATTCATAAATTGCCATGTCCAAATATAAGTATAAGCGCATATTGCTCAAGCTCTCCGGCGAAGCCCTCATGGGGGACAAGGAGTTCGGCGTCGATACCCTGGTCATCAACGCCATCGCTTCCGAGGTCAAGGCCGTATACGACATGGGCGTGGAGATAGCCCTTGTCATCGGCGGCGGCAACATCTTCCGCGGCGTGTCCGCAAGCGCGAAGGGCATGGACAGGGCCACCGCCGACTACGTCGGCATGTTGGCCACGGTGATAAACTCCCTTATGCTTCAGGACGCGCTCGAGAAAAACGGCGTGAGCACAAGGGTGCTCTCCGCCATAGAGATGAAGGAATTGGCCGAGCCGTACATAAGAAGACGGGCCGTGCGCCATCTTGAAAAGGGCAGGATCGTGATATTCGCCGCCGGAACCGGCAACCCGTACTTCACCACCGACACCGCGGCCTCGCTGCGCGCAATGGAGATAAACGCCGAGGTGATAATGAAGGGAACAAAGGTGGACGGGGTATACGATAAAGACCCCATGAAGGACAAGAGCGCGGTTCGCTATGACAAGCTCACGTATCTTGACGTGCTTAAACAGGGGTTGAAGGTAATGGACACCACGGCCATATCTCTTTGCATGGACAACAACCTGCCTATTATAGTCTTTGACGTCAAGGTAAGCGGCAACCTCATGCGGATCGTCATGGGCGAGGACGTGGGCACACTGGTGTCGTAGCAGGTTATTACAAAACCCAACATTGACGAAGGCTGTTCAAAAAGCCGCCACGGGGTTTGACATGAAAGACGAGATAATCTCAGGCATGAAAAAAAAGATGGCCGCGTCGTTCGACGCGCTTATGCACGAGCTTGGCGGCCTTCGCACGGGCAGGGCGTCCGCAGCCATGCTTGATGGAGTAAAGGTGGATTTCTACGGCACACTGACGCCGCTCAAACAGATAGCGACGCTTTCCGTGCCGGAGGCGAGAACCATCACCATACAGCCTTGGGACGTATCCCAGCTTCACGCCATCGAGAAGGCCATACAGGCGTCTGACCTGGGGCTTAACCCGTCGAACGACGGGAAGATCATCCGCATCGGCGTGCCGCAGTTGAACGACGAGAGAAGAAAAGAACTAGTAAAGGTGGCCAAACGTTTTGTGGAGGAGTGCAAGGTCTCCATCCGCAACATACGCAGGGACGCCAACGATGCGTTCAAGAAACTCGAGAAGGAAAAGAAGCTGACTCAGGACGAGCTGAAAAAAGTCCAGCACGACGTGCAGGATATGACCGACAAGCAGATCGTCAAGGTGGACGAGGCGCTTGCCCATAAGGAAGCGGAGATAACGGCGATATAGCCTGCCTTTTTTTGAAAAAAAGTCAGGCTAAAAAACTTTAATTGGGAACACGCAGCCGGGCTGACGAATACTCATGCATCCGCGCGCATTTACGGTTGCCGGTTGCGATGTTGCGCTGATATGGACAGGACTCGATTGAACAACGCACCCGAAAACGGTCTGCCGAGGCACATTGCCATAATAATGGACGGCAACGGGCGTTGGGCAAGACTGAAACTCCTCAACAGGATAAACGGCCACAGGAGGGGCATTGACGTTGCCCGCGACACGGTAAGGTACTGCCGCGCTCTCGGCATAGAGTATCTTACGCTCTATACCTTCTCGCGCGAAAACTGGAACAGGCCGGCAACCGAGGTCAAACTCCTGATGCGCCTTCTTGAGACGCACCTGAAGGAGGAGGAAGAGACGCTCCTTGCCAATAATATACGCTTCAAGGCGATTGGCAACATCAGGGAACTGCCTGAGAGCGTGAGAACGGTGATTGACGGACTTGAATCGTCCACTCGCGCAAACAACGGCATGGTACTGCAGCTGGCCTTGAGCTACAGCGGCAGGGAAGATATAACGCAGGCTTGCCGGACGCTCGCCGAAAGGGTCGCCTCCGGCGTTTTGAACGCCGGCGACATCACGGAGCGGATGATGTCGAATGCCCTCTATACGGCGCCGTCGCCGGATCCCGACCTGCTCATTCGCACGAGCGGTGAAAAACGTATAAGCAATTTTCTCCTCTGGCAGCTCGCGTATACCGAAATATTCATAACCGACGTGCTGTGGCCGGACTTCACGAGGGCGCACCTCGACGAGGCGCTCGAGGATTACCGCGGCAGGGAGCGCAGGTTCGGCCTTGTAAAGGAAGCGGCCAGCCGCTGAAAATGCACAATGAGCGTATATCCAAAAGAGCAGGTTTTTTACAGTTGCTTTGATGGCTGCGCCTGACGCCGGCAACTGATTATCCCTACGAGATGATTTTATGACTCAATTCATAAATTTTAATACTATCATAGGCAACGGCAATTTGAAGAATTATCTATTCAGTCAAGCCGCGAAGCGAGGCGAGTTGGAACTGGATGAAGCGGACAGGCGCTGGCAAAATATATCGGACACGCTAAAAACAAATGAAATTACCACCTTCGTAAGACATTACTGGAACAGTAGAAATAAATTAGAAAGGCGCTCATCTCTTTTCAAGGCCATAAAGCGAAATATCGTAGCTGCCGACAGCGCATTTACGCTGCTTGATAATCTCGAAAAGAATGCGGTTTTTTATGCGGCGTTCAGCAACCCGTATGATGAACAATGGGATAAAGAAGAAAGAAAGCATCTGAAGGTAATAAATCTTTTGGAGGTGTCCACCTGTTACCCGCTCATGCTTTCAGCCTTACAATTTCTGCCGCGCTCTGAATTTAAGATTCTGCTTAGGGAGTTGGCTGCAATAACGTTCAGATACAATGTAAGCGGCCTTAACCCGAATGACGCTGAACAGGCATTTGGGAAGGCGGCGGTAAGCATTGCCGCGAAAGGCGTGCAAACGGTCAAAGAAGCCGTGCTTCAGCTTAAAGGGATTTATGTGTCGGATGATGATTTTGAACAAACGTTTTCAACGAAGGCTATAAGCACGAAACGCGAAAAAGATCTTATCAAATATATATTGGTAAAGATTGAAAACCAACTTTCACAAACAGATAATCAATTTGAAGACGCAGCTTCCACCATTGAGCATATCTTGCCCGAGAATCCGGGTTCGGTCTGGGAAAATAACTTTAAAACTGATGAACAATTGGATTGGATATATCGTTTGGGCAACTATACCCTGCTTGAAGCTTCGGTCAACCATAGATTAGATAACGACAAGACATTTTTCGACAAACTTCCGTCATACAAGGCGTCTAAATATAAAATTACCAGTGAGCATTTGATGTACGAAGATTGGACGCATGAGGCGGCGCTTCATCGCCAGCAAAAAATGGCAAAATGGGCTAAAGCAATTTGGAAGAGCGGTTTTTTGCGGTAAGCGATATACTGCCGCTTTGAGTATTGATATGGCTTGACTCTCCGTACATAGCGAATATACCGATAAGCCATGCGATTTCAAGCATTGGTCTCCAACTGGGGGAAAGTCTGAAGCGCGTAGCCGCCGCACTTGTACTTATTCCAATCGTCGTTCTTGCGGCGCTCTACGCGGACGCCTTTTGGCTATGCCTTGCCGCGTCCGCTATAATCCTCGGCGCCATCCTTGAGTATAACAACTTCAAGCTGACCGGTAAAAGGGACTCGCTCGGCAACGCGCTTCTCGTCGTCTTTGCAGTTGCCTCTCCGTTTGCCGTATTCGTAATAGGAGAAAAGGCGCTCCTGCCGCTCGTAATCGGTGCAACCTTTGTTTTTTTCATTCATGGCATCGTGGGCCGCGCCGAAGAGCCCAAGGACGCTGCGCTTTCAGTTGCGTTGAAGACGCTCGGCCTCGTTTATATCGCGTTGCCCATAACCTTTCTATTCCTTATCGCCGTGCTGGAGCCGCAGGGCAGGCTCTGGCTCCTCTTCCTTCTGATCGTAATCTGGGCCAACGACACGTTCGCGTATTGTACTGGCAGGCTCATCGGCAGGCATAAGCTCTCTCCTGAGATAAGTCCGGGTAAGACAATCGAAGGCGCCGTCGGCGGCCTCATCGGAGGCGGCCTTGCCGCTTACGTCTTCAACCACTACGTTCATCTTGGGATAGCGGCGCACTGGATTATCGCGCTGTCCATTGTAATCGGCGTTGCCGGGATATTCGGCGATCTGGCCGAATCGCTCTTGAAAAGAAGCGCGGGGGTCAAGGATTCCGGCTCCATTATTCCGGGACACGGCGGCATACTGGACAGGATGGACAGCCTGTTCTTCTCCGCGCCGATATTGTATTATTTTTTGTTGTGGGGGTTACGGACGTTAACGCCATGAGAAAAAAAGGTCTTGCGATACTCGGCTCGACCGGTTCCATCGGCGAGAGCACGCTTGAGGTGGTCCGGCGCCATCCCGACAGGTTCGCCGTGGTAAGCCTTGCAGCCGGCAACAACGTCGCAAGGCTCAAGGAACAGATAGTTGAGTTCAAACCGCGTTTCGTTTCGATCAACGGCTCCGCTCGTTTTCCCGCCGGAGAAGGAGAGGGGTTTGCCGTCGCTTACGGCGCGGACGGCGCAATACAGGCGGCCACGTTCGACGGCGTGGACACGGTTGTCGCCGCCATATCCGGCTCCGCCGGACTTGCCCCGGTAATGGCCGCCGTGCGTTCAGGCAGGGCCGTTGCCCTTGCCAATAAGGAGGCCCTTGTCATGGCCGGGCCGCTTGTAATGGAGGAGGCGCGAAAGAGCGGGGCAACGCTGATGCCCATAGACAGCGAGCACTCGGCCATTTTTCAATCGCTCGCCGGACATAGAAAACAGGACCTGCGAAGGATAATCCTAACCGCGTCGGGCGGGCCGTTTCTGAACGCGCCTCTCGATACGCTTGAGACTATGACCCCGGGCCAGGCGCTCAAACACCCGCGCTGGAACATGGGGGCAAAGGTGTCCATAGACTCGGCCACCATGATGAACAAGGGGCTTGAGGTCATTGAGGCAAGGTGGTTATTCGACGTAAAGCCGGAGGATATAAAGGTCGTAATCCATCCCCAGTCGATCGTGCACTCGATGGTCGAGTACATAGACGGCTCCGTCATATCCCAGTTGTCCACGCCGGACATGAAGCTCCCCATAGCTTATGCCCTCGCGTATCCCGAGAGGATCGAATCAGGGACGACGCCGCTCGGCATGGCTGGATTGTCGCTTGATTTTTCAGAGCCGGATCATCTCCGTTTTCCGTGTCTTGGTCTCGCGTATCAGGCATTGAAACTCGGAGGCACGGCATCTGCGGCGCTGAACGCCGTTGACGAGGTCGCGGTCGAGATGTTCCTAAAAGGCGCCCTGCCGTTCACCGGCATCAATAAGCTGATAAAGAGAGTGCTTGATTCGCATGACGTAAAAGCGATAAAATCAATAGAAGACGTGATGGAGGCCGATAGGGTTGCGCGCAGAGAGAGCCTTGACGCGATGAAGTTTATCTAAGGAAGCTCTGATTAATTCGCCGACCCGTCATTCTCGCGCAGCGTAGAATCTCGTCTTCAAGGAAATCAACCCAGCACCACTTTGTTGCACGAGAAAATTTATCAAACAACATGCTTTCGTAATCCAAAGTGGTGCTGGGCTCGCAATGACAAAATAAGAATTAATCAGAGCTTCCCTAAGTACGCAAAAAAAACAAAACGGAAGAATGGAAATGCCGACGATAATCATCTCGTTCATAATAGTGCTTGGCGTACTTATCTTCATCCACGAGCTTGGGCACTTTGCCGTGGCAAAATTCTGCGGGGTGAGGGTTGAAAAGTTCTCGCTCGGCTTCGGCCCAAGGCTCTTCGGCATAAAAAGGGGAGATACCGATTATTTCATATCAGCCCTGCCTCTCGGCGGGTACGTGAAGATGACCGGAGGAGAGCACTCCGAGGAGGAAGTCCCGGAGGAACTCAAGTCCAGGTCCTTTCCGTTCAAGAGCGTGTACCAGCGCTCCGCCATCGTAGCCGCAGGGCCGATAATGAATCTCATCCTCGCCTTTATCCTTCTTCCAGTCATCTTCATGATCGGCGTCGAGGCGCCGGCATTCCTTGAAAGAGAACCTGTAGTCGGCCACGTGGCAAAGGACAAGGCGGGTTCTAAGGCCGGTTTTATCGTCGGCGACGTTATCCGGACGATAGACGGCAAAAAGGTTTCCACGTGGGAGGACGTGCTTACCACAATGACGCTCAGTCCGGGAAGAGCCATGACAATCGGCGTGGGGCGCGCCGGTGAGGCTATAGCCCTGAGCCTTACGCCCGATACGTCCGCTGAAAACGGGGGCGGTTACGCGGGCATATACCCTGAGACAAAGCCGGTCATAGGCGGCCTTTCAAGCGGGTATCCGGCGCTTGAGGCGGGGATAAAACCAGGGGACAGGATAGTGTCCATAGACGGAGCAGTGATAAGGGACTGGGCGGAGATAGAGACCTTCATCCATAAGGAGGCGCGCAAGAGGACGTTCGTCATCGAGCGCGAAGGCAGGGAACTTACCTTTGAGATTACGCCAAGGTTCAACGAAGAGGCCAAGGTATATCTTGTCGGCATATCAAGGAAGGAAGATGTCGTAAAGAAAAGCTACGGCTTCATCCAAGCCGTTGAAAAAGGCGTTGGCGCCGGAACGGGCATGGTTGTACAGCTCTTTCAGGTGATAAAGGGTCTTGTCGTTGGGCAGTATTCGCTCAAGACGCTCGGCGGGCCTATATTGATAGCGCAGGTGGCGGGCAAGGCCGCTCAATCAGGGATCACGGCCACGCTCTGGCTCATGGCGTTTTTGAGTCTGCAGCTCGGCGTGATAAACCTCTTTCCTCTGCCGGTGCTTGACGGCGGGCATCTTCTGTTCTTCGCCATAGAGCGCATAAAGGGTTCGCCCATAAGCGAAAAGGCGTTAGGCTACGCGCAGCAGGTTGGGGTTGCGCTCCTTATAACGCTCATGGTGTTGGTAACGTACAACGATATCCTGCGCCTCTTCGCCTGATGTGAAGATAGCCGCCTTTGACACCTCCTCCAACTCCGGGTCAATCGCCCTGCTTGAAGATCGCCGGCTCATTTGCGAACTGACGGTTGCCTTTGTGGCCGCTCATTCCCAATGGCTCATGCCTCGATTCGACGAGCTTCTTAAAAGGTCTGGATGGCCTATTGAGGAGATCGGTCTGTTCGCCGTTACAACGGGTCCTGGCTCGTTTACCGGACTGCGTATCGGATTGAGCGCGGTAAAGGGCCTTGCTTATGCGATGAACAAAGAGGTTATAGCGGTTTCCACGCTCAAGGCGCTTGCACTCAACTATAGATATTCCCGGTTCCCGGTCTGCCCCGTGCTTGACGCGAGAAAGCAGGAGGTCTATTCAGCGCTCTATGGTTGGGAGGGGGAGAGTATCGTTGAACTGATAAAAGAGTGCGTCTCCCCGCCTGATGAACTCTTTTCGCGTATAAAGTCATTAGGTCTGTCAACGCCGGTCATCTTTCTCGGCAATGGACTCAAAGTCTACGAGAAGGCGATAAGGGACAACGTGCAACCGGCGATAATCGCGCCTGAGCCGCTCATGTACGTCAAGGCTGTAAACGTCGGCCTGTCGGCTTATGAAGATATTGCCTCTGCCGTGAGGCCAAGCCGCCTTACTCCTGCATATCTCAGAAAGTCGGAGGCTGAACTGAAGAATAAACCGGCTTGAACTAAAGGTATGCGCGTTGACAACCAATTATCTATGGGTTAATATAAAAATCTGCGATAGCGTTGCGTGTGCGCCCGTTGGTACGATTCCGTTTTTATGAATGTTTAAGGGAAGCTCTGATTAATTCGCCGACCCGTCATTCTCGCGCAGCGTAGAATCTCGTCTTCAAGGAAATCAACAACTTAGAGATTGCCGCGCCCAGCACCACTTTGTTGCACGAGAAAATTTATCAAACAACATGCTTTCGTAATCCAAAGTGGTGCTGGGCTCGCAATGACAAAATAAGAATTAATCAGA
>JACRCE010000045.1 GCA_016213015.1 Deltaproteobacteria bacterium
ACGCCGAAACTGCCCGTAATCGAACATACGATTACTCTTGAGCCGCTCGAGTCCGACGTGCTTTTCGCGGCCTCCCAGCCTATACGGATCGAAGGCGCCTTCCCTTCCCTTCGCGTGGATACAGCGGGCGCGATATACATGCCGTCAATCCCTTACGCCCGCACCGGATACAAGGCATGGAGCCAGCCGCGAGCGGCATCCAGCGAGGAAGACCCGCCTGACGCGGCCTTCAGCAACACGTCATTCCTTGAGGCCGATCCATCGGGAGACCGCATACGCGCCCTTGCAAAGGAGATAACAAAAGGAGTGAAAGGGCGGCGCAAGGCCGCTTCAGTGGAGTCTTACCTGCGGACAAATCTCGACTACTCTCTTGATCCGAAAAGGACCGAAGGCAAGAGTCCGCTTGAGGACTTTTTGTTCTTTTCCAGACAAGGCTTTTGCGAACATTACGCTACGGCAATGGCCGTGTTGCTGCGCGAGGCCGGCATACCGTCCCGGCTTGTAACGGGCTTTACCGAAGGCGAATGGAACGGTTTCGGCAACTACTTCATCGTTCGACAGTCAAGCGCGCACGCATGGGTCGAGGCTTACATCGCGGAGGAAGGCGGTTGGATAACCTTTGACCCGACCCCTGAGGCCGGTTTTGCGCCGCTCAGAACCCCGTCAAGGCTTACACTGTACCTTGACATGCTCCGCTACAGATGGAACAGGAACGTAGTGCAGTTCAGCTCAGAGGATCAACACAGGATGGCTTGGGGCCTTGAGCGCATTGCCCGTTCAGCCTTGCAGGCGCTGAGAGAGAGCATGTCCTTTCAGAAGAAAGGGCGGTCGGCCTATTCACCCTATCTTTTTCCGGTTGTCGCGGCAGCGGGGCTGACGACGATACTTATCCTCCTGCTTGTATACCGTCGCGGAGTCGCGCATGAGGCGGGTTCAAGGCCGATACGATACTTTGCAAGGATGCAAAAAATATTAAAGAAGAGTGGTCTCGCAAGACGGCCCGAGGAAACGGCGCTTGAGTTTGCCAAGCGCGCCGGAGACCGGCGCGTTGACGATATTACGAAGGTATTTCAGGATGAAAGATACGGCGGTAGAAAGCCTTCCGCGGACAGGTTAAGAGAGGTTGGCCGATGGCTTGAGGAACTTAAGGAGTCTATCAAAAAAAAAATGGCACGTCATTAGAAAAATGAGCGCGGACAGGAGGCCACTACCATTTCACTTCACGGAGGCTGTGAGACAATGAACTCATCTCCCTTTCTTCAAATACCCGGCCACAACGTCAACAAGAGCCTTGACCGATACAGGCTTTGCGAGATACCCGTCAAAGCCCTGGCTCAGAAAATACTCCTCATCCCCTTTCATGGCCGAGGCGGTAAGCGCTATTACCGGCAGAGCCTTGAATCTGGTATCGGCCTTTATAGCCCGCATTGTGGCAAGGCCGTCCATCTCCGGCAGATGCAGATCCATAAGCACCATGTCAGGCGCGTGTTTCTCGATCTCCCTTAACGCCTCCTTGCCGCTTCCGGCCTCGACGACCTCATACCCGTGCAGGGTTAATATTTCCCTGACGAGCATCTTGTTCATCGCGTTGTCCTCTACGACGAGAATCTTTTTTCTATCACGGTTCACGGTCACGGTTCACGGTCTTTATACGCTCAAGCGCGCCGAGGAGTTTTTCCCTGCTCACCGGCTTTTCAAGGCACTCTGTCGCGCCGAGTTGAGTGCCCAGCCCTTTATTCTCAGCCGATAACAGCATGATTACCGGTATGCCGGCCGTCTTTTCGTTCGATTTCAGGTCTTTGAGCGCCTGCCAGCCGTCCTTCTTTGGTATAGCCGTGCCGAGTACGATGGCCAACGGCGCCACGGACGCGGCCTTTGAGACGAGGTCGTATCCGTCCGTCGCCGAGACCACGATATAATCCGTGCCGGACAAATATATCTCCACAAGATGATTTATGTCCGCGCTTTCCGTGGCAACGAGTATGACCGCTCTTGCCGGACGACCTTCCTTGAGTTCGCCGGCGCGCGAAAAATCGGGCAGATCGATCGCATGGGCCAGTTCCGTGCCCTGCGGCAATTTGACGAAGAACGTCGAACCCTGCCCGTAGACGCTGTCGAACCAGATGATCCCGCCGTGCAGTTCTACGAGCCGCTTGGTGAGCGTAAGACCCAGCCCAGTGCCTTCGTACTCCCGCGTAATGGACGAGTCCACCTGCTTAAACTCGACAAACAGCTTGTCCTTGTCCGCATCCTTGATGCCTATGCCCGTATCGGCGACGCTAAGCACGACGTACCGGGTCATGCTCATGCCTCTCGGCTCCTCCACCACGCTGCACGCGATGTTCACACGGCCGCCTATGACGTTGAACTTGATGGCGTTGGATAGGAGATTAAGCATAATCTGCTTGAACTTCGCCCTGTCCGCGTTGAGCATGGGAGACGCCTTGGCTATCGTATCGACGATAGATATGTCCTTTTTGTGCGCCATGGGCCTGACGATGCCGAGTATCTGCCCGAGCGACTCGGCGACCGGAAAATCCTCCTTCATAAGCTCCATTCTGCCGGCCTCGATCTTCGACAGATCGAGTATGTCGTTGATGAGTTGCAGGAGATGCCCTCCGCTTGTATGCACGTACCCGACGTAGAGCGCCTGGCGTTCGTTCAGTTCTCCGAACGCCTTCTCCTGCAACAACTCCGAAAAACCGATGATAGAATTGAGCGGGGTCCTGAGTTCATGGCTTATATTGGCCAGAAACTGGCTTTTCATGTTGTTGGCCTCTTTGAGCTCCATATTGGAAAGCTCAAGCTCCTGTTTCTTCTTCGACAACGTCTCGGCCAGCAACCTCAACTCCTCGGTGCGCTCGTCCACCTTTTTCTCAAGGATATTATAAGATTCTTCAAGTCCCTCTGCCATCCTGTTGAATGCGTCGGCAAGGGTTCCAAGCTCGTCATGCGTAGCAACCTCCGCCCTCACCCGTAGATCTCCGGCGCCTATCTTTCTTGCGGCAGTCTCAATGGAAAGTATGGGATTTACGAGTGCGCGCGTCATGGTTCGCCAGAGGAATATTACAAGCGCGAACGCAAGGAGCGTAAAGGCAAGGGTCGCCGCTATTATGACCTTTACGAAAAAGCCGGAGTCCTGATATGCGGCGTAGGCAACGTACCTTTCCTCGTCGGTCAACTTGCGAAGGGCATTGACGGAATCGGTGAACGCCTTGTTGCCCTCCAGCCTTATAACGGAGAGCGCCGTGTCCTTATTGCCGCTCGCGGCAAGTTTTTCCACCTCGGCGTGTATCTCCCAGTAGCGCGAGACGTTGTCCGCGAAATCCTTCAATAAAGCTCCTTGCCCCTCGGCGATGCCCAACGCGCGGTATTCGTTTATGCGCCTCGACACCTTGTCCTTGTGTTCCTCGATAGACCCCTTGAGATATACTCTGGATGAAGGCTCGGTGATTATGGTTTGAAGAAAGATCGCCTGTCTGGCGGACAGAAACTCGTTTTCGATGGTCATTAGGGTTTCAGCCCTCTTGAAGGAGTCCGTATAGAGCTGTTTTGCGACGAGCGCTATCTGTATGGCGTTATACAACCCAACGGAGCCGCCGATTCCCATGATAAGAAGCAGGGAAAGGAATACCGCCGCGAGTTTCTTTGAGATGTTTAATCTTTCAAATAAGGTCTTCATAAGATGATTCCGGCAGGCCGCTGACCGGTTGTTCGCCGACGCGCGAAGCGATAAGGCGAACTCTCAAAGAGATATCCTTGTTCCATACCGGTAATACCAATCGTCATAAAGACGATTGGTATTACAAAAGCCGCATCTGCTTTGTTGTCTCGTCGCTCCTCAACTAGCGACGCACAACAAAGTGCGCCTCATTCGTCGCAACTTCCCATTGCAATAGAAGAAAAGACGCAATGGGAACCCTGCCGCCTCGCATATACGGCTTTTGTAAAATCATGCCGTCTTTACGCCGGCATGATTTTATCGGCAAGGATTAGAAGATATCTCTTTTAAGCTCGCCTTGTTGCGAAGAAGTCGGCGAGCAACCGATGAGCGGCCTTCGTCAGTATCGGGTTTTTCGGCAAACTGCCAGCGCCGTCCTCAGTCGGCAACGTCGTACACTACCAGTATCTCTCGTATGTCGCCCGAAGGGTCGAACAGAGGAAGGCCGTTGATTCTGAGCCGCCGAGCCTTCCCTTTGAAGCCGTATTTGGCGAGGAGCGCCGGGTCATAGTCCACAACCGTCTCCGAGGCCGCTCCGTCATAAGCTTTTTTCAACTCATCCAGCGCCCCTGAGGCGGCCAAAGCGTCGTCGTCTAACAATCTGTAGACGTCGGCAAAACCCGCGCCCGCGTCGGCGCCCATGAGCTTCTTGGCGCGTTCGTTGAAGAATCTGCAATAACCGTCCCTGTCAAATACAGCCGCGCCCTGCGGAAGTTGATTTAGTATCCGCTCATAGAATCTTTTCCGCTCAAACTCCCTCTGAAAGAGCGATATATGGCCGGCAACAACTGCCGCGGCGCCGGAGAGAGTCTCAAAAAACAGTCTGGCTTCGTCCGAAACCGCGATGCGCTCCTTGAACGCGAGGTAAAGAAGACCTGTTACTACCCCATCATACGACATCGGCGCTATAAAAAGCACGTTGAAACCGGCGCGCGCGAGGAGGCTCGCGTAAGCATGGTCCGGGTAGTCCTCCATGCGTTCAAAAATCCTTGATTTGCCGGACCGCAGGGATTCGTCGCCGGGCGCCCCCTTCCACACGGCCGACGCCTCCCTTGCGTACTCCTCCGGAAATCCAACGGAGGATTTAAGGCGCATCTCGTTTTCATCGATCAGGTATACGGCGGCGGCAATCGAACGCGACCGGGCGAGCTCCGTCAGGAGCGCCGTAAAGAGCGCGTCCGTCGAGATCGACGAACCGGCAAAGGACAAGAACGTCGAGACCGCCTTCATCCTATTTCCCATGCTTTCCAGTTGGGCTACCTTCCCCGCGAGTATCTTGTCCTTTTCATCGAGCATACCCTCGAACGAATCAAGCATGTCGTTCAACGCTGAACCGAGGGGATATGCGAATCCGCCGGATTCGGAAAATCTCCCGGTCCTTGCCCCGCCCGCGACGGACCCGGCCGTTGAAATCAACCGTTGCATCAAGCTATGAACACGGCTCCGGTAAAGAGCGGCGAGTAAAACCGCAAAGGCCAGAAAAACCGCAAGGCTCCCGATGACATGGCTTTTTATCTCGGAAAAGACCGCATTCCTGTTATCGAATGTTACCTTGAGGAGCGTGGTCGCCCTTTCATTTACAAGCACGGTATTCGTATCAACGGCGTTGTGTATGAGTATAACCTCGTCCTTCGAGGAGGCGGAGTTCAGCCTGTTTATCTCGCCCGTTATCACACGCCAATCGTCGGCTATGGACGATATGCCGTCATAAAGCATGGCGTCTTGGGCAAGGAGCTTCCTGAAACCGGGACCGGACAACCTCTCGTTTATATCCTTGTCAATCTCCGAGACGTCGTCCTTTATCATCTCGACGGTCGTGTTCTCGAACCTGCTCGCGACCACGTACATGTCGAGCAGATACTCAAGCCGGGCAACCCTCGTCTTTACGGAGTTCAGACGGTCGCTCAACTCGTCATACACCGATATCTTGTTTAATTTACCTGATAAGATGAAATATTCATAGACCGCGGAAAGGGAGATCAGGATGAGAAGGATTACGAGCTTTTGAAAACCGGTGAGCCTCGTGGACGATTTTTGTCTCATCTGTAAAACCCGTCTTTCAAATGGAAGAATAATACCCTTAAGGAAACTCTGATTTATTCTGTTATCTGTCATTCTGAGGAGCGCTTTTGCGACGAAGAATCTTGTAACTTCTTGAATTGCCGAAGGACAAGACTCTTCGCTGCGCTCAGAATGACGCCTTGGTTGAATAAATCAGAGTTTCCTTAAACCTATAACCGATAACCGTCCACGGATAACATCTAAGGAACCTCTGATTAATTCTTATTTTGTCATTGCGAGCCCAGCACCACTTTGGATTATGAAAACGTGTTCCTTGGCAAATTCCTTCGTGCAACAAAGTGGTGCTGGGTTGATTTCCTTGAAGACGAGATTCTACGCTGCGCGAGAATGACGGGTCGGCGAATAAATCAGAGCTTCCCTAACGGATACCCGTCTTTCAACCAAGCAACGAGGCGGCGTGAGTCTGCAACGCCTTGAGATTAAGCGGCTTGGACAGGCATACGTCGGCGCCGCACTTGAGTATGGCGGAGGCTACTTCAGTCTGACCATAAGCGGTAACGACAAGTATCTTGATATGCTTAGTGGCCTCGTCCGACTTGAGCCGCCTGCACACCTCAAGCCCGTCTATTTTCGGCATCTTGATGTCGAGGACAAGAAGTTCCGGCTTGAAATCCCCCACCTTGATGAGCGCCTCGTAACCGTCGGAGGCGGTCTCTATCAGAAAATTTCTCTCCATCATCTCAAGCGCGCCTTTTATGAATTCGACGATACCGGGTTCGTCGTCAACCACGAGTATCCGGCGCCTTTCAGGGAAGGACTCCTCCTTTATTTCGAGCTTATATTTATCGAGAAAGGCCATGAACTCGTCGCTATTGATGCGGAAATGCCCCCCCGGCGTCCTGAAGGCGTTGATCTTTCCGGCGGCTATCCATTTTTTAACGGCGTTTATCGTAACATGACACAACTCGGCAATCTCGCCGGTCGTATAGAGTCTTTTATCTGTATTCATAATCCACCTCTTGGGTTCCAGATGTTCTATATATTAAGTGTAGCTCAATAAAAATTAACGTCAAGCTATTTCTTATGGAAGAACAATCAACACTTTTATAGGCAACATGTATCGTACTTGCTATAGCTATTGCGAGCCATTAGCGTACAAAAGAAAAAACCTTTCACGGTCACGGACACGTTTCGCGGTCGTTACTCAACCTCTGCCCAATTGTTGCCCTGCTTCATATTCACCTTTAACGGAACACGGAGCACGATAATCCCTTCCATTTCCTCTCTAACGAGGCTTGTCAACTCGTCCAACTCTTCCTTGCGCGCCTCAAAGACAAGCTCGTCGTGTATCTGTAAAAGCATCCTCGATGAAAACCCTTTGGACTTGATGCGCTCATGTATGCGTATCATGGCGAGCTTTATCATGTCGGCGGCGCTGCCCTGTATCGGCGTGTTTATCGCGGCCCTTTCCCCGAAATTGCGCGCGGCCTCGATCGGGCTGTTCAATTCGGGTATCACGCGCTTCCTGCCGAACAGCGTGGTCGTATACCCTGCGGCGCGCGCCTGTTCAACGGCCTTGTCCATGAAGGTTTTCACGCGCTTATAGTGCGCGAAAAAGCCGTCGATATAACCTTGAGCCTCGCTTGAGGGAATCTTCAACTCGCCTGCAAGCCCCCATGCGCCCATGCCGTATATGATGCCGAAGTTTATGGCCTTGGCCTTTCTCCTCATCTCCGGCGTAACGAGCGCGGGAAGCACGGAGAATATCCCGCTTGCCGTTTGCGCGTGCACGTCCTCGCCGTTGACGAACGCCTCGATGAGAAAAGGGTCTTCGGAAAGATGCGCGACGAGCCTCAGCTCTATCTGGGAGTAATCGGCTGACAGGAAGACAAAGCCCTGCTCGGGCACGAACGCGGAGCGCAACGCCAAGGCGCTCTCCCCGCTTGTCGGGATGTTTTGAAGATTGGGCCTTGAGCTTGAAAGCCGTCCGGTCAGCGTAACGGTCTGGTTAAAGGAGGTGTGCACCCTCGAGGTTTGCGGATCCGCAAGGTTTATAAGCGCGTCCACGTAGGTTGACTTGAGTTTTGCCGTCTGCCTGTAGGTTATTATCAGTCCGGGCACGTCGTGCTGCGAGGCCAGACGCTTCAACACCTCCTCGTCGGTCGAAAAACCGGTCTTCGTCTTTCTAACGGGCTTGAGACCAAGCCTTTCAAAAAGCGCCTGAGAGAGTTGCTTAGGCGAATTTATGTTGAACTCAAAGCCGGCCAAGGCGTATATGCGGCCCTCGCAAACGTTCATGGCATGAGCCAATTCATCTGAAAGCATCTTGAGCTGGAGAACGTCCACCTTGATGCCTGTTTTTTCCATGTCCGCTAAGACCCCGGCAAGCGGAAGCTCCATGTCGGCATATAATTTCAACAGCGATTCGTCTTCAAGTTTTTGCTTAAATATTATTGCCAACTCCGCGATATTACAGGTTTTAGAGCACACATAATCATGCTGATTATCGCCGCCGGCTTCCTTGTCGTCATACCTCAGACCAAGATAATCAAGCGCAATTGACTTGAAGTCATGCGCCGACCTTGACGGGTTCAACAGGTACGAGGCCAGCGACGTATCTATGCCGATCCCTTTTATCTCCACCCCAAGGCGGGAAAAGAAAAGGTACATGGCCTTTGAATCGTCGGTATCTTTTACGATGACGGGATTTTCCAAAAACGTTTTCAAGTGGAGCAAAGCTGTGCCGCCCTTGGAGCCTCCCGCGTCCATATGAAAGGCCTCCTTGCCGTCAATACAGACGCCAAGCCATGTCCCGGACGAGGCACTGAACATATCCTCATCGTCTTCATTGACCGAGTGAATGGTAATAGCAACTCCGGCGGTATCTTCAAGCCTCTTGGCAAATGACGGCAGTTCGTCATGGTCGATCGACTTGCAGTTATAATTCCTATACGAGGCAGTTGCAATAGTCCCGGCCTTGGTCTCGGATTGGGACGCCTCCTCTATCAGCCTCTTGAACTCCAACTCTTTGAGGAGCGGGACAAGGACGCTCATATCTGGAGGCATTGCCGCAAGTTCATTGATGCCGCATTCCACCGGCACGGCCACGTTCAAGGTGGCAAGCCGTTGTGAGATGAAGGCGAGATACTTATTTTTGCTCAACGCTTCTCTCAACTTCGGCGTGGGAACGGCCTCTATATTTGAATAAATCGCATCTACCGAGCCGAACTGTCTCAAAAGCTTCGACGCGGTTTTCATGCCGACCCCGGGAACTCCGGGGATATTGTCGGATGAGTCCCCCGCAAGGCTCAACATATCGCGTATGAGCGCCGGAGATACGCCGAACTTTTCCTCAACCTCCTTCGGCCCCGTCTCCTTTGCGCTTAGATAATCGAGTATTACGGTATCGTCGTCAACGAGCTGATACATGTCCTTATCGCCGGTTACGAGCATGGTCTTGACCTGCCCTGAAAACCTCTTCGCCAGCGTTGCCATGACGTCGTCGGCTTCAAAGCCTTGGGCCTCCAGCCCCCTTATGTTCATGGCCGAGACCATCCGCTTTATGTACGGTATCTGAGGCACGAGAGAATCGGGCATGGGCGGCCTTGTGGCCTTGTACTCAGGGTATATGCCATGCCTGAACGAGGCGCCCTTCACGTCAAAGGCCACGCAGATATAATCGGGACGACAGTCCTTGACAATCTTCCTCAATGTCTGAGTAAAGCCGTAGACCGCGTTGGTCGGCACGCCCCCGGAGGTCGCCATGCCGGCCGGTATGGCGTGAAATGCCCTGTATATCAGCGAACTGCCGTCGATTATGATGAGCGTTTTTTTCATGTCTTGCATGGATTAGGGACGTTCACGGTTTGGTAACGTCAACCACTTCGCGTCATGGCGTGAGAGGCAGTATATGGCGGTCGTCAACCCGTGCGATTGTTCCTAAGGAACCTCTGATTAATTCTTATTTTGTCATTGCGAGCCGCGCTTTCGCGGCGCGGCAATCTCTAAGTTGTTGATTTCCTTGAAGACGAGATTCTACGTTGCGCGAGAATGACGGGCCGGCGAATAAATCAGACCTTCCTTAAAGTTCTTTGGCCTGCCTTTCTTTCAAGAAAGGCAGGCGGGTTTGACGACGATGGCATAATTATATATACTCTCTACATGACGAAGGGAATCTTATTTTTGTTCATCGCCTTTACCCTGTGCCTGCCGTCCGTTGCTCCGGCAGGACAGGGCAACATATCCAACGCCGTCGCAATCACGAAAAGATTCTATGCCAAGGCCGCAGACGCCGCGCGTGGAATCGAACCGGTAATACATGAACATGTGATCGAACTTGCGGCCATCGGCTCAAGGAAAAGGGATGAAACCGTTGCCGCGCTTAAAGCTCTTTCCCGCGGCACAGCCCCCGGAAAAAGAAGGTCCGGACAGATAGCAATCATCGTCGAGTCCAAGATGAACGATTATATAAAGAGCGCGGAGGCGCTCTCGCAATTCTCAAGCGAAAAAGATAAAGACGCCTTTGCCGCGTTCATCGCCGGAATCATAACCCTGAAAGAGGCTGAGATCAAACGCCTCAAGTCGCAAATGGCTCCAGAGGCGCGAAGGCTCAAGACGCGCCGTAAAGGCCGTGAACCGTGACCGTAAAAGATTTCTCTTTCACACGGTTCACGGACACGGCCTCATCACGGCCTTCAACTCTATCAAAAACCGTTTAACCGGCTTATCCGGCGCGGTGCGAACGAATTCGACCCTGACCGGATCGAGACCCGCGCAACGCGCCTCTTCAAGCAGTTCATCGAACCTGTCGGCGGTATACACGAAAAAGATGCGTCCGGTTTCACCGGCAAGATGAGCGGACGTGGTTATCAGATCGCGCAGCGCGCACGTCAACTCGAAACGCGCAATAGCCCTTTGTCTGTCCTTGCTCATCCTCGCGGACCCGACCTTCATGTAAGGCGGATTGGAAACGACTATGGGGAATGAGCCTCTTGGAAAGACCCCCGGCAGTTCCCTGATGTCCGCGTTCAGGATCGTAATCCTGTCCTGCAGGCCGTTCATCTCGACGTTCTTCACCGCAACGGCGGCAGCCTCGGGGGCAATCTCCACGCCGGTTATGGGACAATCGCCGAAGGCGTCGGCAAGCAGAAGCGGAATAGGCCCGTATCCGCACCCAAGATCAATAATGGGGGCGGCCCATTCGCGCCGCGCGAACCGGGCAAGTAAGACCGTGTCCGTGGTCAGCCTTAGTCCACGTTTTCCCTGTTGGAAGCTGTATCTGCCGAGAGGAGAGACCGGCAGAGATTCCACCGCGCCTACGGCTGGTTGTGTCATGCCGGCGTCGAAGTTAAAGCGCCGGACTCAGTTCCTATGATGTTTATAACAAGCCCTGAGAGCAGTTTTGGATAGAAATAGGTGGACTTTTGCGGCATCACCAGTCCAGCCTCGGCAACCGCCTTTACCTGCTCGATCTTCGTCGGGTTGAGGAGAAATACCATCTGGTTTGCCTCGTCTTTGACGGCTTCGAGCGCCTCATCTAAACTCTTGACGTAGACGAGGTTTTCCTGCTTCTCCTGAGCCTCCCTTGTGATGCCGAGTATCTTCGTCAACACGAGCGAATGGAGCACGGTAACGTCAAGCCCCTTGAACACGTCCGGCATGGCTTCGCCGAATACCCTGTCCATCATGTCCTTTGCCTTGAGCGTCAGCAGAAGGAAGGAATTTTTCCCGCGTATCTGAAGGCCGAAGGTTATTGCCTCACGTCCTTTGGATTCGAGTCTTTTTAAAAACGCGGCCTTTGCAGGCTCTTCATTATCCGGGCCATAAGGCGTCTCGTCAATATCAAAGTATTCGCCGCACCTTTCATGGAAAGCGGCTCTCTCAAAACCTTTGACGCTATGCACGACCCTGTGAGTCGGCCAGATGGTCATTCCAACGTCGTCCATGTTGGAAAAATACATCATGATGAAGTTGAACGGCGCATCCCCTGCATCGTTGCCGGTCTTCTCGCGCATCATGTTTCTATAGTTCAGCGCGGTTTCATAGCGATGATGTCCGTCCGCGATGAACAGCGCCTTGTTACGCATCTTCCCTTGAACCTTCTTGATGAGTTCAACGTCGTCAATCCTCCAGAGCCTGTTTACAACCTTGTCGTCGTCTTTCACGTCAATGTAAGGCTTTTCCCCCTTGACCGCATCCTCAAGGAGTTTGTTGACGTCCAGCTCAGGTTCGGAATAAAGGGAAAATATGCAGCTCAGATTGGCGTCGGTCGAGGTCATGAGCTTCAATCTGTCGGCCTTGGGTCCGGAAAGCGTCCTCTCATGCGGATGTATGCCTTTTCCGAACTCCTCAAGACGCACGAGCGATACGAAACCCTTTCTGGTCTGCTCAAGGCCGCTCTTCAGGGTGTATGTCTGCGTATAATAGTAGATGGACGGCCTTGCATCCTGCTTAACGGCGCCGTCGCTAAGCCACTCGTCAAGGAGCTTGCCGGCCCTTGAATACCTGTCGTTACCCTCGGAGTCCTGATCCGTAATCTTGTTAAGCTCAAGCCGTACCACGTTGTTTGAGTGCCTTGAGTAGAGATCGTCTTGCAACTTCGGGGATATGACATCATACGGAGGCGCCATGACCTTATTCAAATCCCCGATCTTTTCAGGCGCGTAAAGCGCCCCGCGAAACGGCATTATTTCGGCCATACTTGAAGCCCCCTGTTTGTGTATTTCTGATGGGATTAAACCCTATTCAATAGAAAAGATGTAAATTTTACTATTGTACGCGCTATAAAGTCAAGAAAAACCGTCAAGGAAAGCAGTCCGACTCCTACTCCGTCTCAAATGCGTTGCGTATTATCTCGGTTGCGAATCCTCCGCTGGATAGCTGGATGCTCACCACATCGAACCTGATGTCAACCTCCTCGATGGAGACGTTATGCGCGTTCAGATAATATGCGGCGGCGTCCGCTATATGTCGTTGTTTCCTGAAGTCAACGGCTGAAGCGGGATGCCCGAACGAATCGTCCGAGCGCGTCTTTACCTCGATGAAGACGTATACGCCGTTGTCCATTGCAACGACGTCTATCTCGCCGCGACTGCACCTGTAGTTGCGGCATACGACCTTGTAACCATGCCTCTTGAGCGCCCTGATCGCCTCGTCCTCTCCAAGTAAGCCGAGTCTTTGTTTCGCGCCGCTCATAATACCCCCTTAAAACTCCTCCTATGTATCGGACACGGCCCGTGCAAGGCAATGGCTTTAATGTGTTCCTTTGTGCCGTATCCCTTGTTCGATGCGAAGTTGTAGGCCGGGTATATCCTATGGTAGGCGTGCATTACGTCGTCCCTCAGGGTCTTGGCTATGATGGAGGCGGCGGCAATGCTGATTGAAAGGGCGTCGCCGGAGACTATCGGCTGTTGCGGTATCTTCGATTCTATTGGAAACAGGCCGTCAATGAGGAGCAAATCCGGCTCACGGTCGAGAGATACGACGGCTCTGCTCATGGCAAGCAAGGACGCCTTGTGGATATTGATCGCGTCTATATCCGCGGGCCATACAACGCCGACGCCGACCGATATGGCGCGCCTGCATATCTCGATTGACAATGCGGCGCGCCTTGACGCTGTAAGTTTTTTGGAATCTTTGATGCCTGATCCGAGCGGCGGATTCGCCTTTGAGAAGATAACGGCTGAAGCAACCACAGGGCCAGCAAGCGGGCCTCTGCCCGCCTCGTCAACGCCCGCGATGTGTCTGCATCCGTTCTTCAGAGCGGCCTGTTCGTATGCGTACATGAGGATGTCCGACCGGCTTATAAGAAAAACCCGAGGTTGACGAAGGCGTTCAAATAAGCCGTAGCGGGAGCCAAGACTCTCCTCCTTACCAAGGAGACCTTTGCATAACCGCAATAAAGAACGTGCTTGTCATTGCGAGGAGCGGTTTCTTGCGACGTGGCAATCTCGTAACTCGCTGATTTACAAAGAGACGAGATTGCTTCGCGGAGCGAGAATGACACGTGCGACCTTTACTTTTTGACTTATGCAAAGGTCCCCTTACCAAGGAGGAGAGTGATTACATCTTGGTCTTTACCCTTGCGGCCTTGCCCTTGAGGTTCCTGAGGTAGTACAGCTTCGACCTTCTTACCACTCCCCTTGTAAGCACCTTCACCGAGTCGATGGCCGGAGAATGCAGAGGGAACACCCTCTCGACGCCTACGCCGTAGGATACCTTTCTGACCGTGAACGTGCTCTTGAGCGCGCCCCCGTGCATCTTTATGACGATGCCCTCATACGGCTGAATCCTCTCCTTGTCGCCCTCTTTTATCCTGACCTTTACAAGCAGGGTGTCTCCCGGTTGAAAAGCCGGAATGTCGGTCCTTAAAAAGCCTTTTTCTATTTCCTGTATCGTCGTGCCCATTTCAATCTCCCTTTTCGTTCTTTCCTTCTCTTTTGAACTCGTCCGCCATACGCCGCTCATCATCCGTCATAATCGCCTTTTCAAGCAGGTCTGGCCGCTTTAACGCGGTTCGTCTTATCGCCTCTCTCCTTCGCCATGAGGAAATCAGGGCGTGGTTTCCGCTCAAAAGCTCAGCCGGGACTTTCATCCCGCGCCACTCCTCCGGCCTCGTGTACTGAGGATACTCAAGAAGCCCCGTGGAAAACGAATCTTCCTCAGCCGACCCGTCCGCGCCAAGCACGCCTGGGAGAAACCTTATTGCCGCGTCCATTATCGCAAGGGCCGGGATCTCGCCGCCGGTCAGCACGAAATCGCCGATGGAAATCTCCATGTCAACGAGGGTTCTTATCCTCTCGTCAAAGCCCTCGTATCTGCCGCATATTATAACGACGCGCTCAAACAGCGCCAACTCCCTTGCAACGCCGTCGTTGAACGCCGCGCCCTGAGGGGTTGTCAAGATTACCCTTGGCGCCGTCTTTGCCTCCGCCTTGACGGCCTCAAGCGCGAGCGCCACCGGCTCCGCCTTCATCACCATGCCGTGGCCGCCGCCGTAAGTGGCGTCGTCCGTCGTCTTGTGCCTGTCCCTTGCCCAATCCCGGATATTATGCGCGTTTATCTCAACGAGACCGGCCTCAAGCGCCCTGCCCATTATGCTTGTCTTGACCGTGGCGGAAAAAAATTCCGGGAATAAAGTCAGCACGTCGAATCTCATGGTTGCCTATGAACCTCTCCGCGGGCTAAAGCCCCTGCATGAGGCGCACGATGAGTTTCTTATTTTGCGCGTCGAACAATATTATAGTATTCTCGATGGCCGGTATCAGTATCTCGCCGTCATGGCCGACAACCTCAAGCACGTCGTTTGCGCCGGTATGTATGATGCCCGTTACCGTGCCGATTGCTCTTCCGTCTTCGGTAACGACCGACGCGCCGCAAACGTCGAAAGAATAATACTCTCCATCAGCCGGTTCGGGCAGTTCCTGCTTTCTTATAGCGGCAACTATCCCTCTTAGCGTCTCGGCCTCATTCCTGCTTTTAACGCCTTCAAGGGCAAGGATGTATCCGCTCTTATGAACGCGCGCCCTGTTAACGACCCGCCGCGTCCAAAGGCCGCTCAAGCTCAGATATACGGCCTCCAACGCGAAGTCGAGCGTATCCGCGTAGGGCATGAGTTTTACCTCGCCCGCTATGCCGTGCGGCCCGCTCAGGAAGCCTATCGGAACGTACTCTTCGTTATTCGAGTATTTCAAGCACACAACGCTTTTTCATCTTTGTAGAGGCCGCGGTGAGTATCGTCCGTATCGCCCTTGCCGTCCTGCCCTGTTTGCCTATCACCTTGCCAAGGTCTTCCTTGGCGACACTCAACTCAAGCACGGACGTTCTTTCGCCTTCGATCTCAACTACCTTAACCTGCTCAGGATGGTCAACGAGAGCCTTGGCAATGACAAGGATCAGCTCCTTCATGCGTTTTTCCCCCATAAAGCAGGGCTGTTATAGCGCCTCAGGCAACCTTAGTCTTTACAGCGGCCAGCCCTGCCTTCTTTAGGTATTGTCTTACCGTATCCGTAGGGACAGCGCCGCGACCTACCCAGAATGCCACCCTTTCCTCATCGAACTTCACCACAGCCGGGTTCGCCATCGGATTGCAAAACCCGACCACCTCGATGAACCCGCCGTCTCTCGGCGCCTCGGAGTCCGTAACCACGACGCGGTACATCGGTTTCTTCTTGCCGCCCTGCCTTGTCAACCTGATCTTAACTGCCATCTGACTTTTTGCCTCCCTTTTCTTATAGTTCGCCGCCTCTGAAAATCGGGAAAAATAGCAATTTTCAGTATGACGCTCAACGCATCCTGTTGAGCAGCCCCTTCATTCCCCTGCCGCCCGAGTTCCTCATCATCTTCATCATCTTACGCATGTCCTGATACTGATTCATCAGCTTATTGACGTCGGAAACCTTTGTGCCGCTTCCCTTTGCTATCCTCTGCCGCCTGCTCGCGTTAAGGCAGGACGGGTCGACACGCTCCTTCATCGTCATGGAGTTGATTATCGCCTCCACCCTGAGGATCTCCTTTTCGTCTATCTTGACATCCTTAGCGTTCTTTACGGCGTTGAATCCGGGCACCATGGAAAGGATGCTCTCGATGCTCCCCATCTTCTTTATCTGCTGCAGTTGGCCCTTGAAGTCCTCGAGCGTGAACGAGTCCTTCTTTATCTTCCTCTGAAGCTCCTTCGCCTCTTTCTCGCCGAGCGTTGCCTCGGCCTTCTCGATGAGGGTAAGCACGTCGCCCATGTCGAGGATTCTGCCCGCAAGCCGGGATGGATGAAAGACCTCCAAGGCGTCGATCTTCTCGCCCACGCCGACGAATTTTATCGGCTTGCCGGTCGTCATACGCATGGACAGCGCGGCCCCGCCCCTTGCGTCGCCGTCGAACTTCGTAAGCGCCACGCCGGTTACGCCGACGGCCGAGTCAAACCCCTTTGCCGTGTTGACCGCGTCCTGACCGGTCATGGAGTCGGCCACGAAGAGCACCTCTGAAGGCTTCAATATGCCTTTGAGCGTTTTAAGCTCGTCCATCAAGGCGTCGTCAATATGTAGCCTTCCGGCGGTGTCCACGATGACGCAATCGTAACCCTTTATTCCGGCAATCCGCAAGGCCTCGGCGCAAACCGCGTCGGCTTTTGAATAGCCCTCAGAGTCGAAGCAGTCTACACGCGCCTCGGAGGCGAGTTTTTTCAGCTGTAACACGGCGGCAAGGCGAAACATGTCCGCCGGGACGATATACGGGTTTCTGCCGCGGCCTTTAAGATGCACCGCAAGTTTTGCCGCGGTGGTGGTCTTGCCGGAGCCTTGCAGACCGACGAGCATTATTACGGGCGGGCGTCCCTTGAGTTCGAGCGTTGCCTCGCTGCCGCCGAGGAGGCGCGTCAGCTCGTCATGAACGACCTTGGTAAACTGCTGACCCGGGGTCAGGCTCCCAAGCACCTCCTTGCCAAGCGCCTTTTCCTTTACGGCGGCTATGAAATCCTTGACGACGACAAGGTTTACGTCCGCCTCAAGGAGGGCCAGCCTTACCTCTTTGAGCGCGTCCTGAATGTTGGAGTCGGAAAGGGCGCCGTGCCCCCTTACGTCCTTCAGGACTTTTCTGAATTTATCGGAAAGACCTTCGAGCATAACATCCCCTGACTAAAAACGTTTAATTTTACAGGATAACCCGTTGCCATGTCAAGCGTTTTGCGTTAAAGGCCGTATCCGCGACCGCTAACCGTGCTCCGCAAAGGATTAGGGAAGCTCTGATTAATTCGCCGACCCGTCATTCTCGCGCAGCGTAGAATCTCGTCTTCAAGGAAATCAACCCAGCACCACTTTGTTGCACGAAGGAATTTGCCAAGGAACACGCTTTCATAATCCAAAGTGGTGCTGGGCTC
>JACRCE010000046.1 GCA_016213015.1 Deltaproteobacteria bacterium
GCCCAGCACCACTTTGGATTATGAAAGCGTGTTCCTTGGCAAATTCCTTCGTGCAACAAAGTGGTGCTGGGTTGATTTCCTTGAAGACGAGATTCTACGCTGCGCGAGAATGACGGGTCGGCGAATTAATCAGAGCTTCCTTAATATTATACGGCAATAAGCCATGCTATCCGATAGAAAAATATGTGTCAACGGTTTTAACGACGCTATGAACCTTGCCACAGGTTTCATGCTGTGGCAAGTTGTTGAAAAATCCCATATCGACAAAGGCTGTTCAAAAAGCCGCAGATGCGCGGCGGCGAGGAGCGAGGCGTACCTTGTGTGTACGTCGAGTTCCGAGCGATGAGACAACAAAGCAGATGTGGCTTTTTCAACAGCCTGGTAGTAGACTCTTGTCATGGAACTCTTCGATGAAACTGAATATACGGCTCAGGCCAAGCCCCTTGCCGACAGGATGAGGCCGTCAACGCTTACAGGGTTTATCGGGCAAAGCCAACTCGTGGGGCAGGGCAGGTTCGTCCGTGGGATCATCGAAAGGAAGCAACTCCCTTCTCTCATCCTCTGGGGGCCTCCGGGTTCGGGCAAGACCACGCTTGCGCGGATCATCGCCAACTCCGTTGACGCGATATTCATCGAATACTCGGCAATCATGAGCGGCGTAAAGGAGATACGCGAGGTCGCAAAACAGGCCAAGGACAGCCTAAGACGCGGCAAAAAGACCGTGCTCTTTATTGACGAGATACACAGGTTCAACAAATCGCAGCAAGATGCATTCCTCCACAGCGTTGAGGACGGCACCATAACGCTCATCGGCGCTACGACTGAAAACCCGTCCTTTGAGGTCAACGCGCCTTTGCTGTCCAGATGCAAGGTGCTGGCGCTTGAAAGGTTGACCGAGGAGTCCATAACGGCCATACTTGGCCGCGCCATAAAAGACGTGGCCCAAGGGTATGGCCGCTTTGCGGTACATATCGAAAAGGACGCTATCGAGTTCATCGCGGCCGTGGCGGACGGCGACGCCAGAAGCGCCCTTAACTGTCTTGAGACCGCCTTCAATCTGACGACGCCGGATGAAAACAGCGGGAGAACCATTACCGTCGAGGCCGCCGGCGAGGCCATGCAGAAAAAACCGCTCATCTACGACAAGGCCGGGGAGGAGCATTACAACGTAATATCCGCGTTCATCAAATCCATGCGCGGATCCGACCCGGACGCGGCCCTTTACTATCTCGCAAGGATGGTGGAGGCCGGAGAAGAAGCGCTGTTCATTGCGCGGCGCATGGTCATCTTCGCCTCGGAGGACATAGGCAACGCCGATCCTAATGCCTTGAGCGTAGCGATAAACGTCAAGGATGCCGTTCACTTCGTGGGGATGCCTGAGGGCTGGATACCGCTTGCCCACGGGGTTACATACCTTGCAACCGCGCCTAAGAGCAACGCCAGTTACACGGCCTATCTTGAGGCGCTTGAAGAGGTAAAAAGACACGGGGCCGCGCCCACGCCGCTCCACATACGAAACGCGCCGACCGATTTGATGAAAAGACTCGGCTACGCCAAAGGCTATAAGTACCCGCATAACTTCAAGGGTGCGGAGGTTGCTCAGCAGTACCTTCCCGATTGCCTCAATGGAAAAAGCTTTTACAAGCCTTTTGGACACGGATTCGAGAAGGAAATTATCGAGAGGATGAGGACGAAAAAAAAGGAATAATTTTTGCCGTCATTGTCAACCAAGGCTCTATTACAGTTGACAATCAAGCCTCTGTCGTGTTACTCAAGGAGACATGAAAAACCATCCGCTTGAAACAGCCCTTGACAAGGGAATTAAGGGAATCGGCATAACCGGAGAGGAAGCGCTCGCTCTCGCGGCATTGCCGGATGAGCGCATCCTTTCCCTCCTTGCCGTTACCGATGAGGTTAGACGCGCTCACAAGGGCGCGTCCGTGAACCTGTGCGCCATCGTGAACGCAAAGAGCGGGCTTTGCAAAGAGGACTGTTCATTTTGCTCTCAGTCTATAAAATACTCAACGGGCGTTGACGAGTACCCGATACTGCCGCCGGATGAAATACTGAACGCGGCAAAGGAGGCTGAAAACTCCGGGGCAAGGGAGTTCTCAATAGTAACGAGCGGCTCAAGGATTGAAAAGGCCGCTGACGTTGACGCCTTGTGCGCCTCCCTTGAGGCCATGAAAGAAAGCGTGGACATGGAGCGGTGCGCCTCGCTCGGCATGGTCAAAAAAGACGTGCTCGCCAGACTCAAGGAGAGCGGGCTGATGAGCTTTCACCACAACCTTGAAACGGGCAGGAGCTTTTTCCCGAACGTCTGCACCACTCACTCCTACGACGAGGACGTTGCGGCCGTGAAGGCCGCTAAGGAGGCCGGCCTATACGTCTGTTCAGGCGGGATATTCGGGCTTGGAGAGGGATGGGACGCGAGGATCGAACTTGGCCGGACCCTTGCGGAGATTGACGTTGATTCCGTTCCGATCAATTTCCTGAACCCGCGCCCGGGCACGCCCCTTGAACATGCAAGAAACCTTACGCCGATAGAGTGTCTCAAGATAATCGCTATCATGCGCCTTCTGCTCCCGAAAAAGGATATTGTCGTATGCGGCGGCAGGCAGGTCAACCTGAGAGACCTCCAACCTCTGATATTCGCTGGAGGCGCAAACGGCATGATGATAGGCAACTACCTGACCACGCAAGGCAGGAACGCAACGGACGACCTTCGGATGATAAGCGACCTTGGCCTCAAACCACGCGCCTGTCATGAATCGGCCGTATGATAACGAAGGAACTTGAAGAAATAAAGGCAAGCGGTCTTGAGCGTCGCCTTACCGTGATACAGGGCGCACAAGGGCCTGTCGTCAACATCGCCGGACAACAAACCTTGCTCCTTTGTTCCAACGACTACCTTGGGCTTGCAAGCCACCCGGCATTGAAGACGGCGGCCATGATGGCCGTTGAGCGATACGGGACCGGCGCAGGGGCGTCAAGGCTCGTGTCCGGGAGCATGGAGCCGCACCACGCGCTCGAGGAGCGCATCGCAAGGTTCAAGGGCACGGAGGCCGCGCTTGTCTTCAACTCAGGCTATCAGGCCAACCTCGGTCTGATAACCGCGCTTGCAAGCCGAGAGGCCGACATATTCTCGGACAAGGCCAATCACGCATCCATTGTTGACGGTTGTATCCTGAGCATGGCAAAGGTCAGGCGCTACCCGACGAGAGACATCAATGCCCTTGAGAAGCTGCTGAAAAGATCGTCCGCAAGGACAAAGCTCATAATAACCGACGGCATATTCAGCATGGACGGGGCTATTGCGCCGATAAAGGAGATCGCCTCGCTTCTGGGCAAATACAACGCCATGCTCATCGTTGACGACGCGCACGCCACCGGCGTTCTCGGCGCATCCGGTAGAGGGACGCTTGAGCACGCTGGAGTTCACGATCCGTCAGTCATACAGATGGGCACGTTCTCAAAGGCGCTCGGCTCATTCGGCGCTTATGTCGCGGGAAGCAAGCAACTCATAGAGATCCTCATCAACCGGGCGCGGCCTTTCATCTATTCCACCGCGCTTCCCCCGGCAATATGCGCCGCGTCAATCGCGGCCATTGAGATCATCGAAGCAGAACCGGAACGCAGGGAACGACTCTGGCAAAACGTATCGTTATTCAAGAGAGCCGCTCAAAACGCAAACCTCGACACCATGAACAGCTTGACGCAGATAATCCCCATAATAACCGGAGACACAACCATGCGTATAAGCAAGGCGCTTCTCGATAAAGGCATATTCATACAGGGTATCCGCCCGCCTACCGTGCCGCATGGCACGTCCCGCCTGCGCGTGTGCATAAGCGCGGGGCACGACCCGGAGGCATTGAAGAAAGCGGCTTGGGTCATCAAAGAGACCTGCAATGAGTTTAATTAACCGCCGCCTGTTCGTTCACGGCTGGGCAACGGACTCCGGCGTATGGGATTCGGTTGCAACGGCCTCGGACTTGACGCTCGACCTCCCCGGGCACGGCGAAGTCGGCAGATGGGATGAGCCGTGTTTATCCCCTGCCGTAGATGCGATCAAAGCGCTTCTTGCCGGACGCGCGCCAAGAAGCGTTGTCGGCATAGGCTGGTCCCTTGGAGGGCAGAGCCTTATCGAAGCGGCTGCGCAATTAAGCCAGCTTGGCGCGATCGTGCTCGTGAGCGCGACCCCTAAGTTTATCGCCTCCGATGATTTTCCGTGGGGCAGATCAAAGGCGCTCGTCAGGCGCATGATAATGGACATGAAAAGAGACGCGAGGGCGGCGCTCAAGAGATTCTACGGCTTGAACTTCACCGGCTCCGAGCTATGCGGCAAAGAGGCGACGGCCTTCATGACAAGATATGAAACGATGAACTCCGGCTGGAGTCCCGGCGACGTTACAACCGCGCTTGAAGCGTTGTACAAGGTAGACTTGCGCCCCGTGCTGAATAAGATTGACATCCCTTGCCTCGTCATGCACGGGGAGCGCGACGACGTAACGCCGATCGGCGCGGCCCGTTTTCTTGCTGAAAATATAAGGGGAGCGCGGCTTTCGATATTTGAAAACGCCGGGCACGCGCCATTCATAACCAACAGGGAACGCTTTATGCGTGAATTGGATGATTTTGTCGCTAAAACCTGAAAAAAGATGCGTCAGAAGCGCTTTTTCCAAAGCCGCGCCCACCTATGACGGCTTTTCCGACTTCCAACATGAGGCGGCCATAGCGCTTGCCGATCTGTTACGCCGACATATCGGCAATGATGCGGCAAACATACGGCAGATGATACTTGACGTCGGATGCGGAACCGGCCACTTAACCGGCGCGCTTAAAACGGCGCTTCCCGGCTCCTGCGTCTCTTGCGCCGATTTTGCGCTCCCGATGCTCATGGCGTCAAAGGCCAAAATGAACGTGGACGGCAAGGCAAAGCTCGTCGCCTGCGACCTCGACCATCTGCCTTTCGTCGACTCGGCCTTCGACGTCGTCGCGTCGAACCTCGCCTATCAGTGGTCTCCAGACCTTGAACGCTCATTCGCTCAGGCCAAGACCGTGCTGAGACCAGACGGTCTTTTCATTATCACAACGCTTGTTACGGACACCTTAAAGGAACTCAGGCGCAGTTGCATTGAGGCCGGAATGGACGAGAGGACGTTCATGACGTTTGAATCGCCGGAGGCCGTTCAAAACTCCATCGAGGCAATCGGATTTGAGATATTGAAGATAAACAGAAAACCCGTGCTCAAGCGATACGCGGACATGTACGCGCTCATAAGGACGCTCAAGAAGATCGGCGCGAATCCGAGGAGCGGCGCCATGCCGCGAAACGCAATACTCAAAAGGGCTAATCGTCTTTATAAGGAACGCTTCCCATCCGAAGGCGGCGGCATCAAGGCGACTTACGATATAATATTCGTTGTCGCCGAAAAACACTGAAATGAAGACAAGAACAAAGACGCTCATAAACGACGACAAACACTACGTCTGGCATCCGTTCACGCAGATGAAGGACTGGCTTGCCTCGGACAACATTGTCATTGAACGCGGAAAAGGAAACTGGCTCATTGACACCGAGGGGCGCAAATACCTTGACGGCGTATCCTCCCTTTGGACGAACCTGCACGGCCACCGGAAAAAAGAGATTGACGAGGCGATAAAGACACAGCTTGACAAGATAGGTCACTCAACGCTCCTCGGGCTTGCGAACGTCCCGTCTATCGCGCTCGCTAAAAAACTCGCGCAAATCGCGCCAAAGGGACTTGACCATGTCTTTTACTCCGACGACGGCTCAACCGCGGTCGAGGTCGGGCTTAAGATGTCGCTTCAGTACTGGCAACTCTCCGGCGCAAAGGATAAAAGACTATTCGTAGCTTTTACGGGCGCGTACCACGGCGACACCTTCGGCGGCATGAGCGTCGGAGAGATAGACGTGTTCGTGGCCCGGTATCGTCCCCTGCTTTTCAAGTCCATACGCTCTCCGTATCCGTACTGCTACAGGTGTCCCATAAAAAAAAGATGGCCGGACTGCTCTCTTGCCTGTCTTGACGTCTTCGAGAAACTGCTCGCCAAACATCACAAAAAGACGGCGGCCTGCATAATAGAGCCGGGCTTTGAAGGCGCGTCAGGCATGATAGTTGCCCCGCCCGGTTTTCTTAAAGGGGTGCGCCGCCTCACGAAAAAATATAACTGCCTTCTGATAGCCGACGAGGTGGCAAGCGGCTTCGGCAGGACGGGCCGCATGTTCTCGTGCGATCATGAAGGCGTTACACCCGACATGCTCTGCCTTGCAAAGGGGCTTACCGCCGGGTATCTCCCCCTTGCCGCCACGCTCACGACCGACGACGTATTCAACGCCTTCCTCGGCGAGCGTTGCGATGCCTTCTTTCACGGCCACACCTACACCGGCAATCCATTGGGCTGTTCAGCGGCGCTGGCCAACCTGCGAATCTTTGAAAAGGAGGATACGCTTGAGGCCGTAAAGCTCAAGATTGCCCTTCTCAAGGAACTCCTTGAAGAGTCCCGCGCCCTGCCTCACGTTGGAGACGTAAGGCAGACCGGGCTTGTAGCGGCCATTGAACTGGTCGCGGACAGGCGCACAAAAAAGGCGTATCCAGCGGAGGAGCGAATAGGGCGGCGCGTCTCAATGGAGGCGCGAAGACTCGGACTATTCATAAGACCGCTTGGCGACGTCATCGTCATCATGCCGCCGCTGTCCATCAAGGCGAATGAGTTGAGGATGATGATTAACGCGATAAACAAGTGCATAAGGAAGGTAACGGAGAGTTGAGCCGATCTTTTTTCATCACAGGCACGGACACCGGCGTCGGCAAGACCTTCATTGCGCGCGGCCTTGCGACGGCGTTCATGGACATGGGCCTTTGCGTCGGAGTGATGAAGCCTGTCGAGACCGGCTGCCGCGTCAAGAAAGGCAGCCTCATGCCGACGGACGCGCTCATGCTCATGGAGGCCGCGTCTTCGACAGACCCGCTTGACGTTGTAAACCCTTACAGGTTCAAGACACCTGTTGCGCCGAACATCGCGGCGCGGCTTGAGCGCAAAAAAATCAACCTTGAAAAGATAATAAATGCCTTCAAGACAATAGCGGCCAAACACGACGTAACGCTCGTTGAAGGCGCGGGAGGAATCCTGTCGCCTGTAACCAATGATATCTCCAATGCCGACTTGGCGCAACTCCTCGGCCTGTCCGTGATCATAGTCGTTCCATCAAGGATCGGGGCGGTTAATCAGGCGCTTCTTGCGATCGAGGCAACGCGAACGAGGGGGATTGATATTGCCGCCGTGGCGCTCAATAGACTCGGAGGCCAAGACGCGAGCCTGCCGTATAACAAGGGTGAGATAGAACGCCTCGGAGGGGTGAGGGTTGTTGAGGCGGGGCAGGAGGAATGAATAGAGGCTGAGTTTTACAAGTTAATTCTCCTCGTTCCCAAGCTGGAAGCTATGGGAACGAGAATTGAACGAGGGTCGAGTAATGTAGGATGGGTGAAGCGAAGCGGTTTTTTGCGGCAAAGGACTTGAAAACAACCCTGTTTAAGACGATAATAGGTATTACTTCCGTTGCAAATGGAGAGACTTTCAATGAATGGCAATAACGATGTCATCCACGGGGCAAGCCTCATCACTGACCATGACGTATATTTTTTCAAAGAAGGAAACCACTTCAAACTCTATCAGAAGCTCGGGGCGCATCAAGGCGAGGTGAACGGACGGACAGGCTCTCATTTTGCCGTATGGGCGCCCAATGCGGAGGCCGTATCGGTAATAGGCGACTTCAACGGCTGGGACACAGAGGCGCACCACCTCAAGGTGCGCGACGACTGGTCGGGCATCTGGGAGGGCTTCATACCCGGCATAAGCGTCGGGGCGCTCTATAAGTATCACATAAAGTCCAAATACCATTGCTACAGCGTCAACAAGACGGACCCTTTCGGATTCTTCCATGAAACCCCGCCAAAGACAGGCTCCATCGTAAAGAATCTCGACTACGAATGGCAGGACTCCGAATGGATGCGCTCGCGGCAGGGTAAAAACTCCTCCAACGGGCCGATCTCCATCTACGAGGTGCATCTCGGCTCATGGAGGCGCGTGCCGGAGGAAGGAAACAGGTCTCTTAGTTATCGGGAGTTGGCGCGCCACCTCGTGGAGCATGTGAAATACATGGGCTTTACGCACGTGGAACTCCTGCCGATAACAGAGCACCCGTTCTACGGCTCATGGGGCTATCAGGTTACCGGCTACTTCGCGCCCACGAGCAGGTACGGAGAGCCTCAAGACTTCATGTATCTCATAGATCTTCTTCATCAAAACAACATCGGCGTCATCCTCGACTGGGTGCCGTCCCACTTCCCCGGGGACGAGCACGGGCTTGCCTACTTCGACGGCACTCACCTTTTCGAGCACGCGGACACGCGAAAGGGCTTTCATCCGGACTGGCAGAGCTGGATATTCAACTACGGCAGGAACGAGGTAAAATCCTTCCTGATAAGCAGCGCGCTTTTCTGGCTTGACAAGTTCCACATAGACGGGCTTCGCGTAGACGCGGTCGCGTCCATGCTCTATCTCGACTATTCGCGCAAAGGTGACGAATGGATACCCAACGAATACGGCGGCAGGGAGAATATCGAGGCCATAAGTTTCCTGAAGAGATTGAACGAGGCGGTCTATCACGAATTTCCGGACGCGCAGACATTCGCCGAGGAGTCTACTGCATGGCCCATGGTCTCCAAGCCGACCTACTTGGGCGGCCTCGGCTTCGGCATGAAGTGGAACATGGGCTGGATGCACGACACCCTCAAATATTTTTCCAAGGACCCGTTATACAGAAAGTACCATCACAACCAGCTTACGTTCAGCATCTGGTACGCCTTCTCGGAAAACTTCATACTGCCGCTTTCACATGACGAGGTTACGCACGGGAAGGGGTCCATCCTCGGCAAGATGCCCGGGGACGAATGGCAAAGGTTTGCCAACCTTCGGCTCCTTTACGGATACATGTTCACTCATCCGGGGAAAAAACTACTTTTCATGGGCGCTGAATTCGGACAGGTGCGCGAATGGGGGCACGACGAGAGCCTTGAATGGCACGTTCTCCAGTTCGGCTGCCACAAGGGCGTGATGCAGTGGGTAAAAGACTTGAACGCCCTGTACCGAAACGAGAGCGCCCTTCATGAGCTTGACTTCGAAAACGACGGCTTCGAGTGGATCGACTTCCATGACTGGGAAAACGGCGTGATAAGCTACCTGAGAAAAGGGCGATCAACGGGCGATATGCTCCTTGTGATATGCAACCTGACGCCGGTCTACAGGGAGCATTACAGGGTGGGAGTAAGCGCCGAGGGATGGTGGGCCGAGGTATTGAACAGCGACGGCCATGAATACGGCGGCTCCGGCAAAGGCAACGCCGGAGGGGCAACCGCCGATAGGATCGGCTCGCATAAAAGGCCTTACTCCCTGTGCCTTGCCCTGCCGCCTCTTTCAACGGTGATATTCAAGAAGAGCTGGTAGGATGGAAAAGGGACACGACGCAAAAGACACATCTGTAATCGTTGAAACATGATATAATATAAGGAAGCTCTGATTAATTCACTAACACGTCATTGCGAGCAACGCGAAGCAATCTCGTCTTCAAGGAAATCAACAACTTAGAGATTGCTTCGCCGCAAAAGCGCGGCTCGCAATGACAGAAAAGGGAATTAATCAGACC
>JACRCE010000047.1 GCA_016213015.1 Deltaproteobacteria bacterium
GAAGCGGCTGAATTGAGTTTATAGCCCGCCGTGCCAGAGCCGAAAGTCCCCGGTATCGGCTCACTCCATACCTGCGTGGATACCTGTGCGGCTGTAACATCGGTAAAGCCCGTTATCCCGGTTCCCTTCGCCAAAACTATATTCGTCCCTGCGGTCAGGAGCCGTGAAGCCGTAGACCATGCCTTATCCGCCGCCGCCTGCGTGATGTCAACAAGGCCGCCTGCGGTTATCGAGAGGGCCGAGAAGTTCGCCGGGAAGGTTTGAGTCAACGAATATCCCGTCTTGTCATTATTCGTCCCGACTGTAACGGCCGCCGTTACGCTCGCCACCGCTCCGCCCGCATAGGTGGAGCGGGTGGATACAGCGGCGTCGAGGTTGGCAAGCCTCGTATCCCCAAGCGCGGTCAGTCCTGCGCCAGCCGCGCCTATCCGCGCATAGTTATCCCCTGTCTGAGCCGTATGGCCGGTGAGAGTAGATACCGTCGGTATTACTGCGCCGGTATGCGTAACACCCGCAAGGGTCGGATTGACCGCAAGCGTGCCGGAAGAAGGCAGAGAAGTCATGCCTCCCCTAACCGCATCGTTGAAGTCAATGTCCGTAAGCTGGACCTCAAGGACAAGCGGGGCCATATTGGTTGCGCCCTTGAGGATAATCAGGACTGAGTTCGCGCCCGTGGCAAGAGCCGCGTCAGGAACGCTCAACTGATAGCACCCCGGCATGTTCGTGCCGTCCACCACTACGAACCCGCCCGTTGCCCACGTGCCGAGCGTCATGGTCGCAAGGGTTATGGCCACAGCCGAGGCCGCGCCCTCCCTGTAATAATAAGCCGATAGACCAGCCGAGTTATAGACCAGTCCGGTAAGTCCGGCCCCTGTCGTGGAGGATGAGTCCTGTATGAATAGGTCGAGAAGTTTTGACGTTGTCCCTTTTTTGAGATGTAATTTCATCCTCTTGCGCCTCCTGTCATTCCGGGGTGGACAAGCATACCGCCGCCCGTTCCCGCCACTATATCGTCCAATAGAAACCCGCCCGCCGCCATATCCGTGGTAGAGTCCGTCCATACGGGCGTCCCCACATCGGGACAGGTGGATAATCTGCTCGCGCTCGGCACCCCCGCGGATGAGAAGAACGTCGCGGTTCTGATAGTCCAGCAATTAGAGGAATTGGCCGAGCTTGCCGAGTCCCATACAATCCGGTAAGTTCCGGCGGCAAGTGTAACGACCGCGGGGAACAGAAACTGAACGCGCCTTGAGGATGTAAACTGAGTCAGGAGAGAGTCCTTATCCACGGTAACGGTGGTATTCGCCACCACGTTATTGGAAGAGTCGAAGACCCGAACCCTCAAATCTCCCGCCGGAGTGCCTGATTTTCTTTGCCACGCAAAAACCCCGGCGATTTTCACCTGCGCGGGCAGAACCATTTTAACGGCACCGGCGTTGGTGGTATAGATAGCCGTGTCGTTCTGGGTATGAAAGGGGCATAGACCGGACGGATTTTCCGAATTATCCTCCCAGACGATGCCCGCAATCGGGATGGTATCGGTAACCTCCGCAAAGTTGGTTCTTGTCGTTCCGTTTGCCGCCGTGAGAAGAATAACGGGCAGAGACGCATAGTTAGTGCCTGTTGCGGATGACTGCAACGTCTGTGTCGTCCCTGCAACGGTCGTCAGGAGAACGATTGCATATTCATTGCCTATCGTCAATCCGGTCGTGGGCAGGGTCGCAAAAGTATATGTCTGAACCCCGGCAACCGGAGTAAAACTTATTACCGCATTGGCATCATACAGAGTCCCAGAGGGCTTGCCTGTCGTTGCGTCAATCGTCTCAATCCTCAACTGCACCGTTCCAGCCGCGCTGACGGAACTCCACCTGAGCTTGACGCTCTTCACATCCAACGTATCATTCGCCTTGAACCTCGCGCACCATCCGGTATTCAGGGCGGCCATCGCATAGGTGGTCGAGGCCACGACTACCGGGCCAAGCGTTGCCTTACACGGCATGAGGCTGCTGCCCCAAAGACTCCCTTGTGCTGGCATATTATGACCTCAGATTTGAAATGTTGAACCTTCTAAAAGAGTCTTTATATCCGCCCACTTCGTAATGTCAACGCCCGACAGGGCAACCTTGATGGCGAGGTTGCGGAGAAGATGCCGGATATCAATATCTTCATGCCTGATTGACTTCACCATTCCCTTGAACTCCTGAATGGAGCAGAGAAAGCCGAAGTTACCAGCCTCTATCGTAAAGGAGTCCTCAGCGGGATTGATGTCTATTATTTTTATGGTGATACCGAGTGCCATGAACCCCCCTCAATGCTCATTATGCACATCCTTGATTTTCTCGTAAGTCCTGAGACCGCCGAGGCCTAACATACCCATTAGAAGGGTTATCAACGCCCCTGTATCTATGGCTGGCGGGGCCGTCCATCCCCAGTTAAGGGAAGCCCATGCGAAGAAGGGCTGGGCGAAGAAGGTATAGCAGAGGCCGATTACCGCGCTCCATCCAGCCGCCGGTCTCCAACCCGCCACGAAGAAGGATGTTGACCCCGCCTCGATCTCGTTGACCTTGCCCTGTGCCTCGGCAAGCCGCGCCTCGATGTCCGCAAGGTGGATGGTAAGCTCCGCCCTCTTTTCAGGGGGCAGGTCTCCGGTAATAGCCTCGCGTATCTTTATGGCCGCTTCCCCCACGCCGTTAAGGGTCTCAGATACTCCGGTTGCGGTCGCGGAGCCTATGAGAGAACCAAGCCAGTTCACAGCCACCTCCTGCGAAAGGATACAGGGATATATTTCCGGCCTATCAGGGCCGTTGCCATGCCGAAGAAGAAGACGATGAGATATCGCATAAGCAGATTTCCTTTTTTTTGTAAATCACGGAGGGCTCCGTGATTATAACCCGTATTTTCCAAGCTCCTCGGACAAACTCTCTATCTCTTTTGTTATTTTATC
>JACRCE010000003.1 GCA_016213015.1 Deltaproteobacteria bacterium
ATCTCGTCTTCAAGGAAATCAACAACTTAGAGATTGCCGCGCCCAGCACCACTTTGTTGCACGAGGAGATTTGTCAAACAACATGCTTTCGTAATCCAAAGTGGTGCTGGGCTCGCAATGACAAAATAAGAATTAATCAGAGCTTCCAAAGGTAGGCCAAAGAATTTTGATAGGGAACAAACACCAAGGCTGGATGATACTTCTATTGCCCACGCGGCAAACACCATTTTATTTTTTTATGCGGGTTCAAGCTGATGACCACTGAAACTTCAAAAGAGCAGTTTTCCCTCGGGAAGCGCTATCTCAAGGAAGACAACCTAGACAAGGCGCTCAAGGCGTTTGAGAAGGCGTACAAGGAGGACAGGGAGGACGCCCAGTATCTGTCGTACTATGGCCTTTGCAAGGCCATAAGGGGCGGGGAGATCGGGCACGGGCTGGAGCTTTGCACGAGGGCTATTAAAAAGGAGTTCTTCAAGGCCGAGTTCTATTTGAACCTCGGCAAGGTCTATCTCGCGGCCGGCAATAAGAAGAGCGCGATAAAGGTCTTCCTCAAGGGATTGAAGTTCGAGCCGGCCAACGAGGAGATGAACAAGTACCTTGTGGAGCTTGGATTCAGGAGAAGGCCCGTCGTTCCGGTCCTTACGAGGGAAAACCCGGTGAACAAGTTCCTCGGCATCCTCTTCAGGCGCACCATACCGAACATGCTGAAAAAGAAGAAGCCGCAATAGCTTGTCACGCCCTTATGAAGATAAAACAACATCTCCTGAAGTTCATCTCGCCGAATGCGCCGCTTGAGGCGCGGCTTGCCGCCGCTCAACTGATTGACACTGAGGCGCGCGCCCTGCCGCCGGACGAGCGCGTTACAATGCTTTTCGTCCTCATGCACGACAAGGACGCTCAAGCGGCCTCGGCGGCACAGAAGTCTTTTGAGGGCATCGCGGCAGGTGAACTGCTCGACGCGCTCGATACGCGCCTCGATCCCCTCGTGATAAGGAAGATAACCGAGTTGTTCGCCGAAAATGACGCGGTGCTTACAATGGCCGCTCTTAATCCGGACATAGATAACGACACCTTGATGCGCGTCGCCAAGACAGGCCCTGAAGAGATGCTCGCCGCGCTTGCCGGAGAGGACGCGATGATTGCGGCAAGGCCGTGGCTCAAGGAGGCCATGCGCGCCAATCCGCGTTTTTCAGAGGCGGTAATCAGCGCCGCGCATGAGGATAGCGCGGCGGTGAGCGAGGCGCAAGATGGCAGCGCGGAAGGGAGCGAGGCTCAGGAGGCCGCCCCGGCGTTAAGCGTGGTTCAGGAGGACAAAGGCGAGGAGGCCATTAAAAAGCTCGTCGCCGCAAAGGCGCGAACCAAGGAGGACGAGCATAACATAGCCAAGCTCATCAAGGACATGACCATATCTCAGAAGGTCAAACTCGCCATGTCAGGGAACAAGTCCGCAAGGGAGCTTCTCATCAAGGAATCGAACAAGATGGTCTCGTCGGCGGTGCTCAAGAATCCCCGCATAACCGAGAACGAGATATTGAGGCTCACCAGCGTCAGGGGCACGTCCGAAGACCTGTTGCGCGGGGTTGCGCGCAACAAGGAGTGGATGAAGAACTACCCCATAAAGTTCAGCCTGACCACCAATGCCAAGACCCCGCTGGCTATAAGCATGAAGCTCATGGATTCATTGAACGACGCGGACGTCCAAAAGATCGGCAAGAGCAAGAACGTGCCGTCCACCCTCGCGAACGCGGCAAGAAGAAAGATTGACGCGAAGGTGAAAAGGCATTAGAGGCCGTGTAAATACCGTGACCGTGAACCGTGTCCGTGAAAGGATAAAGACCTTAAACGGCGTAAAAGAGAAATCTTTTACGGTCATCGGCAACGGCCACGGTATTTTAGGCTTCCATGTGTCCATAGCGGGCGGCATCGCGCGTTCCGTTGAGCGTGCCCGCTTGCTCGGATGCAACGCCATGCAGATATTCGCCTCCTCGCCGCGCGCATGGACATGCTCTGCGCCGTCGGCGATTGATGCCGCCTCTTTCAGGGAGGCGCGTAAAAAGGCAGGGGTGTCGTCCGTTGTCGTCCACGCAACATACCTTATAAATCTTTCCTCTCCGAATGATGAGCTGTTTTCGCGTTCAGTCGCGCTCTTTCTCAAACAGCTTGAGATAAGCGACGCGATCGGCGCGGATTATTTCGTTACGCACCTCGGCAGTCCCAAGCCTTTTGACGCGGCCTTTGCCGTTGGCCGTGTGCTGGAGGCAATGAAGACGATAAGCGCTTCTCTTAAGCCGCGCGCGGCCATCCTTTTTGAAAACACCTCAGGCGCGGGCGCTGGTTTCGGCGCCTCTCTCAAGGACATAAGGATTATCATGAAGGGAGCGGATCGGCTCGGCCTTTCAACCGGCCTGTGTTTCGACACATGTCATGCCTTTGCCGCCGGGTATCCGTTCTCAGACGCCGAAAGGCTTATCGCAATGATCGACGAAGAGGCCGGATTGGAGCGGGTCAAGCTGATACACCTTAACGACTCGAAGGGCGCATTCCAATCGCGCCTCGACAGGCATGAGCATATCGGATTAGGACATATCGGAGCGGCCTCGCTCGGCGCTTTTTTGCGCCTGCGCGGGATACGGCGGCTGCCGATTATCATGGAAACCCCCAAGAAACAGACGGGGGATGACGAGGCAAACCTCTCGGTGGTCAGGGGGCTGTTTTCAGGAGTTGTCAAAAGAATTAAGGAATAGAGGCAGCTATCCGTGTTATAATTAAAAGATGGTAAAGGATGCTGAACTGCTGAAAAAGTTTGAGGAGCGCCTTGCAAGACAACAAGGACCTCTTCCGCGTGAGAAGGCCGTCGCCATCTTTGCGGGCATGTGGGATGAGGCCGTGGCCATCGGGGTTTTGCCGTCTAAGACGCCTATGGACGGGATAGAGACCGATATAAAACTGGCTCAAATCCTGAATTCATGTTTGAAGAAATCCTCGCAAGGATAGCCCGGCGCTTCAAGGAAAAAGGACTGCCCTACATGGTTATAGGAGGGCAGGCGGTTCTTCTTTACGGAGAGCCAAGACTCACAAGGGACATAGATATAACGCTTGGCATCGGCGTTGACCGTCTCGACGATGTCCTTGCCGCGGCCGATGAACTTTTTCTGAAATCCCTTTTGCCTGATGCGTTGCAATTCGTAAGGCGGACGATGGTGCTCCCCGTGATTGAGCAATCCACAGGAATAAGAGTGGATTTTATTTTTTCATTTACGCCATACGAGGCCGATGCCATAAAGAGGGCGCGAAAGGTTGTCGTCAAGGGAGAGGAAGTGGCTTTTTCTTCGCCGGAGGACCTTGTCATACATAAGATATTCGCGGGACGGGCACGGGACATCGAGGATGCAAGGTCAATAGTCGTCAGAAACCCGGCGTTGGACATCGGGTATATACGCGGTTGGCTCAAAGAGTTCGAGATGAGCGCGGGCAAGCCTTTTGTGCATACGTTGGATGAACTGTTGAAAGAGGCGTAGGATGGCTGCGTTTCATCCGTTCAGTTTTTCCTTGAGCAGTTTATTCACCGTTGCCGGGTTTGCCTGTCCCTTCGCGGCCTTCATCACCTCTCCGACGAAAAAGCCGAACAGCTTGTCCTTGCCGCCCCTGTAGCGCTCAAGGTTTTCAGGGTTTGCCTTTATTACTGCCTCGATTATTCCGGTTATCGCCCCTTCGTCGCTTATCTGCGCAACGCCCTTTGACTTGACGACATCCTCTGCGGTCTTGCCGGTCTTGAACATCTCCTCAAAGACCTCTTTGGCCATATTGTTGCTCAGGCGTCCGTCCTTTATCATGGCGAGGAGTTCGGCGATTGCGGATGGTTTTACCGGGCTCCCGGTTATCGTTAGTCCGTTGCCGTTGAGAAGCCGCAAGACCTCGCCCATGATCCAGTTTGAGGACAGCTTCGGCTCATCGGTCAGACGGACAAGCTCCTCGTAATAATCGGCAAGGGCGCGCGTTGACGTGAGCACCCCGGCGTCATAGGCAGGTATGCCGTAAGCATCGCCGAAACGGCTGCGTTTTGCCTCCGGTAGTTCAGGCAGGTTCTCGCGGAGTCTCTCGACGTCGGCCTCGTTTACGACGAGAGGGGCAAGGTCAGGCTCAGGGAAATACCTGTAGTCGTGCGCCTCCTCCTTGGAGCGCATGGAAACCGTAACCCCCCTTGTTGAATCGAAAAGCCGCGTCTCCTGAATAACCTTGCCGCCCTCCTCTACCACGTCTATCTGGCGCTGTATCTCGTAGGTGATGGCGTCCTTGACGAACTTGAAGGAGTTGATATTTTTAAGCTCGGCCTTTGTGCCGAGCGCGGCCTGTCCGATCGGTCTTATCGAGACGTTTGCGTCGCAGCGGAAACTCCCTTCCTCCATGTTGCCGTCGCAGACGCCAAGATAGACCAGAATGTCCCTTAGCGCTTTGAGGTAGGCCACGGCCTCGTCGGCAACGCGCATGTCCGGCTCGCTCACTATCTCGATGAGCGGCACCCCGGCCCTGTTGAGATCGACGAAGCTGTAGTTTTCATCCGCACCTTCGCCGTGGATGAGCTTTCCGGCGTCCTCTTCCATGTGGATGCGGGTTATGCCGATGGTTTTTTGTCCGCTCTCCGTTGTGATGTCAAGGCGTCCGCGTGATGAGAGCGGCTCATTGTACTGGGAGATTTGGTAGCCCTTCGGCAGGTCGGGATAAAAGTAGTTCTTCCTTGCAAAGACGCTTATCGGGTTGACGACGCAGTCAACCGCAAGCGCGGTCATTATCGCGTAGTCCACGGCCTTTGCGTTGAGCACGGGAAGGGTCCCCGGCATCCCGAGGCAGACCGGGCATACCTGCGTATTCGGTTCCGCGCCGAACCTCGTTGAGCAGGCGCAAAAGAGCTTTGAACCGGTGAGAAGCTGGGCGTGAACCTCAAGGCCGATGACTGCTTCGTATTGCATTTGACTCCTTATATTACAGCGCCGGCTTTTCTTTTCCAATCCCTGCCGTTCGTTCAAACGTATAAGCGGCCCTCAGTATCGTGGCCTCGTCGAACGGACGGCCGAGGAGTTGCAGTCCTATGGGCAGTTTGCCCTTGGTAAAGCCGCACGGCATTGATATGCCGGGTATCCCGGCAAGGTTACAGGATATGGTAAAGATGTCGGACAGGTACATGGTCAGCGGGTCTTGCGTCTTCTCTCCAAGTTTGAAGGCCGGTGTCGGGCACGTCGGCGTGGCGATGACGTCGCAGACCTTGAACGCCTCGTCGAAGTCGCGCTTTATGAGCGCCCTTACCTCGGACGCCTTTTTGTAGTAGGCGTCGTAATATCCGGCCGAGAGCGCGTAGGTCCCGAGCATTATCCTTCTTTTGACCTCGGCCCCGAATCCGGCGGCGCGGCTTTTTTTGTACATGTCAATCAGGTTTGCAGCCCCCACGCGCAGTCCGTACTTCACGCCGTCGAAACGCGCAAGGTTGCTTGACGCCTCGGCGGTCGCAAGAAGATAGTAAACGCTCACCGCATATTCGGTGTGCGGCAGGGTTATGGGCACGATAAGCGCGCCCTCTTTCTTCAGGCAATCGAGCGCGTCGTTTACGGAGGCGCTTACCTGTGAATCCATGCCTTCAATGAAGTACTCCTTGGGGATGCCAAGCCTGAGACCTTTGACCCCGCCGCTTAAAAGGCAGGGAAAGTCCGGCACGCTCAAGTCAACCGACGTCGAGTCGAGCGGGTCGAAACCGGCAATGGCCTTAAGCATGATTGCCGCGTCGGTTACGTCCTTGGTTATAGGCCCGGCCTGATCAAGCGATGAGGCAAAGGCGATCATCCCGTATCGCGATACGCGGCCATAAGTGGGTTTGAGTCCGACTACGCCGCAACAAGACGCGGGCTGTCTTATGGAGCCGCCGGTATCCGTGCCGACCGAGGCGGCTGAAAGATCAGCGGCCACGGCTGAGGCGCTCCCGCCTGATGAGCCTCCCGGGACGCGCTGCAAGTCCCACGGATTCCTTGCCGGAAAAAATGCCGAGTTCTCGGTGGACGAACCCATTGCAAACTCGTCCATGTTGTTCTTGCCGAGTATCACCGCCCCGGCGTCCTTGAGTCTGGCGACCACCGCGGCGTCGTAGACCGGGATGAACCTTTCAAGTATCTTCGAGGCGCAGGTCGTCTTTACGCCGGCCGTGCAGAATATGTCCTTGACCGATACGGGTACGCCGGTAAGAGGGCTTGACGCGCCGCTCAATAGTCTTTTGTCCGCCTCTTTGGCCGCTTCGATTGCTTCATCGGCAGTAACGGTGATATACGCGCCGAGCCTTGCGTTGAGAGAGGCGATGCGATTCAAGTACGCCTGAGCCGCTTCAACCGAAGAGACCTCTCTTTTTTGAAGCAGGCCGGAAAGTTCGTGAACGGTAAGTGATGTCAGATCCAATTTGATGCTCCTTGAGCGGACGCTATTCTATAATCTGAGGCACCTTGATACACCCGTCCGATCTTTCGGGCGCGTTCTTCAATGCGTCGTCCTGCGACAAGCCCTTGACGGCCTTGTCCTCGCGCAACGGGCGCGTACCGGCTGTTTTCGCCGTCTTGTCGTCGGCGCCAAGCGTATCCACTTCGGATAGTTTTTCCACGTGTCCCAATATCTTTTGAAGCTGGGAGGCGTAGAGCACGGCGTCCGCCTCGTTGACATCAAGCCTCGCAAGGTCCGCGACGCGCATTACGTCTTTTGTCGTTATCGGCATCTTCGACCCCTCAGTAGTTCAGCGTTGAGCAAAATAATTTAGCATACGCAAAAAACTGGCGCAAGCGCTATCTTTTTTTGACAGACCGCCTTGACAGCCGCCTGTTTTGGTGCTATTTTAGATATACACGTTACGTGTCGATGAGCGGCACAAACTCAAGGAGGCGGATAAAATGGCGGCGACAAAGAAGCCGGTAAAGAAGAAGACCGAGAAGAAGCCTGCGGCCAAGAAACCGACGGCCAAGAAGTCGGGCGGACGCTGCGGTTGCTGAGGATTTAGTTCATGGTTTGAAGAGGAGGCACAGACGACGCAGCGAGTCTGTGCCTTTTTTGTTTTCTTGGAAAGGAACGGATAATCCATGAAGGCCGGTTTTGTGCAGACCTCGCCGCGTTTCGGCGACATACGATGGAACGTCGACGACGCGGTTGAAAGGATACGCGCCCTTTGCGGTTCAACCGGCGCAACGCTCGTGGCGCTCCCTGAGCTTTTCTCAACCGGCTATCAGTTCAAGTCCGCAAAGGAGGCGTTAGACCTTGCCGAGGACGCAAGCGCCGGGTATGCGGCAAAAAGGCTTGGCGAGGCCGCAAAGGAGCTTGGCGTTTTCATCGTCGCGGGGTTTGCCGAGAAGTCCGGCAGGAAGGTTTATAATTCAGCCGTGCTCATAGGCCCAAAAGGCCGCGTCGGCACGTACAGGAAGGCGCATCTCTTTTCGAATGAAAAAAAGATATTCAGCCCGGGGGATACGCCGTTTGAGGTCTATAAGGCGGGAAGGGCAAGGGTCGGCATGATGATATGCTTCGACTGGCTCTTCCCCGAGGCCGCGAGGACGCTTGCACTCAAGGGCGCGGATATAATCTGCCATCCGTCCAACCTTGTGCTTCCATACTGTCCGGCGGCCATGATAACAAGGTCGCTGGAGAACAGGGTATATGCCGTAACCGCGAACCGCGTGGGCGCTGAGGAGCGTATTTCAGGCAAGCGATTGAAGTTCATCGGCACCAGCCAGATAATCGCGCCGGACGGCAAGGTCATTGCCCGCGCCGGAAGGGTAAGGCCGTGCGCTCATGCGGCTGACTTCGACTTGAAGGCCGCGCGCGATAAGAGGATTACCCCTGTCAACGATATATTCAAGGATAGAAGGACGGGGTTTTACGAGTTGTAAAGCGGTTATCGGTTATCAGGTAACCCCGTTAGAGAATCATCTTCTTTAACGGGATGAAGGTGAAAGAATAATCGTCCTTAAACCGATAACCGTCTACCGGTAACTGATAACCGGTTTTTCAAGAAGTTTGTCCTTGACAAAATTTCCACGATGTTTTATTGTGCCTGCCTGCCTTAAATGTGTTTAAGCGGTATGTTGCGATTGAGCGCGTGAAGCCGGCGTCAATAGGGACTGGGAAGGGAGTATTATGCTTATCTCTTATCTTGCCGTTCTTATAATTATAGGGTTTGTGAGCCTTCTCGGCATCGGCGCGCTTGTGGCCAGCTACGTCATGCAGCCGAGAAACCCATACCGCGAAAAGCTCGCCCCATGGGAGTGCGGCATGGAGCCGATAGGCGAGGCCAACAGGGGCAAGTTCAGGATACACTTCTTCATAATCGCTATTTTGTTCATTGTGTTCGACGTCGAGACGCTTTTTCTTTTTCCGTGGGCCGCAATCCTGAACGATAAATCGCTGTCCTTGTTCGTCTTCGTCGAGATGATCATATTCGTGGCCGTGCTTGCGCTCGGGCTTGTGTACGCATGGGTGAAGGGCGCGCTCGACTGGATTTAGCGGGCCGTCCGCGCAAGTCCTGCTCAACTGATTGAAGACCGCCTCTAAAAACAGCAATTTTTAGAGGCGGTCTGGGAAAAGGAACTGTTCATGATCAAGTGCGACAACGGGACGCGCGAAGGCATCCTGTTCACGACGATTGACGGGATTGCGGAGCTTCTTCGCAACAACCCGCTCGTTGACAATATCAAGCATAATCCAGTCACCGGCTACGTGGCCAATTGGGGGCGCGCCTCCTCCCTCTGGCCCATGACCTTCGGTCTTGCCTGTTGCGCCATAGAGATGATCGCCGCGGGCTGTTCCCGTTACGACACGGACAGGCTCGGCATAGTCTTCCGTCCTTCTCCGCGCCAGTCCGACGTTATGGTCGTCGCCGGAACAATGACAAAAAAGATGGCGCCGGTGGTCAAAAGGCTCTACGACCAGATGCCTGAGCCGCGCTGGGTCATTGCAATGGGAGGATGCGCCTCGTCGGGCGGGCCGTACAACACCTATTCAGTGGTTCAGGGCACTGACCTTGTCGTGCCGGTGGACGTATACGTGCCGGGCTGTCCGCCGAGGCCCGATGCGCTCCTTTTCGGATTTTTGCAGCTGATGGAAAAAATTAAAAAAGAAAACCCTTACGTCGTGGACGCAAGGAAGTTCGGAGAATGCACCGCCTCGGTGCATGGCGAGGCGTGCCGCTCTAAGCACGGCCGTTAACGTCAGCCCATGAACGACAAAGAGTCCGTACTGATAAAGAAGATCAAGGACACCTTCGGAGACGACGTTATCGACACGACGGTCTTCAGGGGCGAGGTAACTCACCTCGTTAAGATATCGTCGCTCACGAGCATATTGAACTTCGTCAAGACCGATCCGTCCGTCAGGATGAACTGTCTTGTCGACGTGGTCGGCGTTGATTACATGGGAGAGGCGAAGCGTTTCGAGGTGGTCTATCACCTTTATTCCATCCAGAAGAAACACAGGTTGAGGATAAAGGTAAGGGTTGGCGAGGGCGAGACCGTTCCTTCGGTTGCTTATATATGGGCGGGAGCCGACTGGCCTGAGCGAGAGATATTCGATATGTATGGAATAGTCTTTGACGGTCATCCGAATTTGAAGCGCATCTACATGGCCGAGGACTGGGAAGGGCATCCGTTGAGGAAGGACTATCCGCTCAGGGGCTTTAAGGATCAATTGAACCCTTTCGGCGTGGACAAGGAGACGGAATAACGCGCAATGTCCGAGCGTGACGAGATAATAAGCTCAAACGTCGTAACCATGCACATGGGGCCTCAGCATCCGTCCACGCACGGGGTGCTGCATCTCGTGCTCGATCTGGACGGCGAGAAGATAGTCCGCGCCGTGCCCGACATCGGCTATCTGCACAGGGGCACTGAGAAGATCGCTGAAAACCTCCTGTACCACCAGTTCGTTCCGTATACCGACAGGCTCGACTACATGGCGGCCATGAGCAACAACCTTGCCTACGTTCAGGCCGTTGAAAAGCTCATGGATATGGAGATTCCAGAGCGCGCAAAGTACATCCGCGTCATATCGGCCGAGCTCTCGCGCATAGCGGCTCACCTTCTCGCCGTCGGCGCATGGGCGCTCGACCTCGGCGCCATGTCGATACTGCTCTACGCCATGCGCGAGAGGGAGATCATCCTCGACATCTTCGAGATGCTCTGCGGGTCGCGCATGACCCTGAGCTATCTGCGCGTGGGCGGCGCGCGCTACGACTTTACCCCTCAGTGCAAGGACGCGACGCTCAAGTTTCTCGACATCCTGCCGGATAGGCTTGAAGAGTACGAGACCATACTTACCGGCAACAGGGTATGGATAAAGAGGAACAAGGGCGTTGGTGTCATATCGGCCGACGACGCGATTGCCCTCGGCTTGACCGGCCCGGCGCTTCGCGCAAGCGGCGTCAGGTGGGACATAAGAAAAGACGAGCCGTACCTCGTGTACGACAGGTTCGAGTTCGACGTGCCGACAGGGGCCAACGGAGACTGCTTCGACCGTTACGCGGTGAGGATGGAGGATATACGCCAGAGCGCGCGCATCATAAGGCAGGCGGTCAACGAGTTGCCGGACGGGCCTTTTGCGGTTGACGACCCGCATGTGGTCCCGCCTCCCAAGCCGGACGTCTACAAGAACATGGAATCGCTTGTTCACCACTTCAAGTACGTCTCGCACGGCTTCAAGGTTCCAAAGGGAGAGGTCTATTCCTCCATCGAGTCTCCGAAGGGCGAGCTTGGCGTTTATATCGTAAGCGACGGGGGCGAGAGGCCGTACAGGCTCAAGATACGGGCGCCGTCGTTTATGAACCTGCAAACCATAAATCATCTGGCGACGGGCAGGTATCTGTCCGATGTAATAGCCATCATATCGAGTCTCGATCCGGTATTCGGCGAGTGCGACAAGTAGCGGCTAAGGCTCTAACGGGTAATAAGCGATATGTCTGAGATATTCAGCAAAGTAAAAAATGAAATAGCCGCCGTCCTTGACAAGTACCCGAATGGCCGTTCAGCCGTAATGGACGTCCTGAGGATAGCGCAGGAGGCCAATGGAGGGCATCTTACCAAGGAGGCGCTGGGTGAGATAGCCGCACTGCTCGACATGCGCCCGGTAGAGGTCAACGCCGCCGCCGCCTTTTATACGATGTACCGCATACAAAAACCGGCGGGCAGGCATCATATATGGGTATGCAGGAACATATCCTGTTCGCTCCTCGGGGCCGAGCATATCATCGCGTATCTTGAAAGGGCGCTCAGGATAAAGACCGGCGAGACCACGGCGGACGACAAGTTCACGCTCTCGACCGCCGAGTGCCTCGGCTCATGCGGCACCGCCCCCATGATGCAGATAGACGACGACTACTACGAAAACCTTACTGAAAGCAAGATAGACGAGATACTCGCTGAAAAGGGTTTGAAATAATGAGGCCGTGTAACTATCGTGATCGTGCAAAAACGAATCTTTTACGGACACGGTTCACGGACACGGTTCACGGTACTTAAATGGAAAAGGCGCTTCTTAAAAATTACGGCAACGCAGAGACCCACAAGATAGACGTTTATATCGCGGGCGGCGGCTACGTCGCCCTTGCCTCGGCCATGAAGATGCAGTCCGACCAGATCATCCAGTTGGTCAAGGACTCCGGGCTTCGCGGGAGAGGCGGGGCCGGGTTTCCGACCGGGCTTAAGTGGAGCTTTATCCCGAAAGACCCGACCATCCCCAAGTTCCTGTGCTGCAACGCGGACGAGGGAGAGCCTGGCACGTTCAAGGACAGGGGCATAATAGACTTCGATCCGCACCTTCTCATAGAGGGCATGATCATAGCGAGTTTTGCGTTCGGCGCTTCCAAGAGCTACATCTATATAAGGGGCGAGTTCGCCTTCGGCGCAAAGAGGCTTGAGACGGCGATAAAAGAGGCTTACCAAAAAGGGTTTCTCGGCAAGAACATCCTCGGCTCCGGTTTTGCGCACGACATGTACGTTCACAGGGGCTTCGGCGCGTATATATGCGGCGAGGAGACGGCGCTGTTGGAGTCTATAGAGGGCTGGCGGGCGCAACCGAGGAAGAAGCCGCCGTTTCCGGCGCTCTCTGGGCTTTACGGAAAGCCGACGGTCATAAACAACGTGGAGACGCTCTCGTGCATCCCTGCCATAATATCGAGGGGCGCGAAGTGGTTTTCCTCCATCGGGCCTGAGAAAAGCCCGGGGCCCAAGATATTCGGGGTCAGCGGGCACGTGAAAAAGCCGGGTCTTTATGAACTGCCGATGGGCACTACGATACGGGAGCTTATATTCGACCACTGCGGCGGGATGTCCTCGGACAGGCCGCTCAAGGCGGTCATACCCGGAGGGGTGAGCGCCCCGATGCTCAACGCCAACGACCTCGACACCAAGCTCGACTTCGATTCGCTTGCGTCGAAGGGCAGCATGCTGGGGAGCGGCGCGGTGATAGTGATGGACTCGTCAACGTGCATGGTCAAGACGGCTTATATAATCAACAGGTTTTTCAGCCACGAATCGTGCGGCAAGTGCACCCCGTGCAGGGACGGCACCCCGTGGCTCACAAAGGTATTAAAGCGCCTTGAGCACGGGGAGGGAAGGATTGGCGACGTTGAGCTTCTTGAACGCCTCTGCTCAAACATATTCGGCAGGACGTTTTGCCCGCTCGGCGACGGCGCGGTCATGGCTCTCAGGGGCTTTATAAAGAACTTCAGGGAAGAGTTCCAGTACCACGTAGACAATAAGAAGTGCAAGGCGGCGTAAAGGTATGCGATGAAATTCAGCGAACTCGTCAGGTTGCTGGAACAGAATGGATTTGACATCGTTAAGGAAAAAGGTTCAATCAGGTATTACGCGAAGCGCGGTTGCGACAGGTTGATAAGGGTAGATTATCACGGTTCCAAAGAAGTGCCCACGGGCACATGTAAAGCGATACTCAAAGCCGCCGGCGTCAAGAGATAAGCGGGGAGATTATGCTTGAACTCAAATATTCATTGGTGATTGAAGCGACAAGGGACCCTGATTTCTTCGGGTTTTATTCTCCCGATATCGAGGGTTTTTCAGGCGTAGGTCATTCCATAGAAGACTGCGTCTATAAAGCCAAGTGGGGGATGCTCGATCACGTGAGTTTACTAAGGGAACGGGGATTGTCTGTTCCGCCGGAAAATAAAAATCCTAAGATAATCATCCAAAACGAGGAGAAACCGGTTGCGGCGTAATTCAACATCATGGTAACGGTCAAGATAAACGGAAAAGAGATAACCGTGGCGGACAACACCCTCATACTTGAGGCCGCGCGGGACGCCGGCTGCGAGGTGCCGACCTTTTGCTATCAGGCCGACCTCATGGGGCTTGGCTCGTGCAGGATGTGCCTCGTGGAGATAGAGGGGCAAAAGAAGCTCCAGCCCTCGTGCATCACGCCCGTGCTTCACGGCATGAGCATCCTTACCGATTCGTCCACCGTTACCGCGGCGCGGGCCGGGGTGTTGGAGTTCCTGCTCGCCAACCACGCAATGGACTGCCCGGTGTGCGACAAGGCCGGGGAGTGCGAGTTGCAGGACATGGTCTATAAGTACGGCCCTGCAAAGGGCGCTCACGCGGAGACCAAGTTCAAGTTCCACGAAAAGGACTATGTATTAAGTCCTGTGATTATTAAAAACTCCAACCGGTGCGTGCAGTGCACCAAGTGCGTGCGCGTTTGCAGGGAGGTCGTGGGGGTAGGCGTGCTCGGCTCCGTGGGCAGGGGAGATCATCAGGAGGAGACGAGCTTCTTGAAGGGTCTTCTCGACTGCGATCAGGACGGCAATTGCATAGAGGTCTGTCCGGTCGGCTGTTTCATGCGTCTTCCGTATAGGTACAAGGCAAGGCAATGGGATTTGAAGTCGGCGGACACGGTTTGTCCCTACTGCGCCACCGGTTGCAGGATGGTCATAGAGGAGAGGGACGGCGTGGTGGTCAGGGCAAGGGCTCAACACGGGGTAGGCGTCAACAGCGAAACGCTTTGCAGCAGAGGCAGGTTCGGCTTCGACTTCATCGGCAACGCGGAAAGGCTCACGACCCCGCTCGTTAGAAAAGACGGTGTGCTCGTTCCGAGCACGTGGGAGGAGGCCGTTGCCGTAATAAAGGAAAACCTGTCGGCCTTTGAAGGTTCTCGCATCGGCGGCGTTGCCTCGCCAAGGCTTACCAACGAGGAGTTGTATCTTTTTCAGAAGCTCTTCAGGGAGGTGCTCGGCAGTCCCAACGTGGATTCAAGCGCAAGGTGGGACTCATCCGGCGTCGAGGCATTCATAAAGGCGGCCGGCATGAACGAGGGCGGGGTTTCCGTGTTCGACTGCATGGACTCGGACGCGGTTTTCATCATCGGCTCTCAGGTGAGCGAGGAAAATCCGGTAACGGACTACATCATAAGGCGCATATCGTCCGGCAGGAGGATGAATCTTGTCATCGCCTCTCCACGCGCAATGAAGCTCGACAGTTCCGCTCAGACCGTCGTGCGTCATAATCCGGCGACGGAGGGCGCGCTTTTGAAGGCGATAATCCTGACGCTCAACGAAAACAAGCTGTCCGTGAGCGCCGGGATCAACGCCATCAAGGAGACAAAGCTCACGGACTGCGTTGCCTCATCCGGCGTCTCGCTTGAAGTCATAAAACGCATTGCGGACGGCCTCAAAAACGCGGAAAGCATAAGCATCCTCGTTGGGACCGAATTTTTACGTTTTCCCGAAGGCATAGACGGCCTTGATCTCCTGAAGGACGTTTGCCGGAAGTCACTCGGCAAAAAACTCAGGATACTGCCGCTCCTCGACAGATGCAACCAGCGCGGCGCGTGGGAGATGGGGGTTCACCCCGGATTCGGTACGGGTTACAGGGCGATTGCAGGGCGCGGCATGGGGACTCATGCAATGCTTGAAGCGGCGACAAGGCGCGGCCTTGACGCCATGTACGTCGCGGGAGTAGACATAGCCTCCATGTACCCGGACGCCGGACATGCGCGGGAGGCGCTTTCCGCGCTCAAATTCCTCGTGGTGCAGGACATGTTCCTGACCGACACGACGCGTCTTGCCGACGTGGTGCTTCCATCCTCCGCCTTTGCCGAGAAGGACGGAGCGTTCACCAATCAGGAGGGCAGGGTACAGACGATTGCGCGGCTCAAAAACCCGCCCGGCAAGGCAAAGCGCGATGGCGACATCATCCGCGCGATCGGCCAATCCTTTGAACGGTCGTTCGGGCCGGATAACGCCTCCCTCGTGTTCGACGAGATACGGCGGGAGGCCGAGATGTACAAGGAAGTGAGCCTTGTCTTCAACAACAAAAGGAACATCGACAACAAACTCGACAATAAAGAGGCGCTCGTGAAGGCTTCATCCGCCTTGGCGCGCGGTTTTTCCGCATGGAACGGGGGGGCGCCGTCGTCCGAGGAGACCGGGGACTACCCCTTCACTCTGATGACAGGCAACCATCTGTTCCATTCCGGCGCTCTGTCCTCAAACTCAGCCTCTCTTTCAGGGTTGCTGCGCGCCGCGGTGGTGGAGATAAGCAACGAGGACGCCGATGAGATGGGCGTAAAAAGCGGCTCGCTTGTGAGGGTCAAGGGCATGACGCACGAGTCGGACATGAAGGTCATCGTAAGACGCGGCAGTAAAAAAGGCGTGGCCTTCATAGCGGAGAATTTTGCGGATACGCCGGTAAACAGATTTTTCTCACGCGGACGCTCAGGCGCGAGGGTAAGCATAACAAGGCTTGGCTAAACCGGAGGTATGAAGATGGTAGACCCTAAGTTGTTGCGCGACATAATGTTCTTCTCGGACCTGTCGGATAAGGAAGTGGCGATTGTCGCCCCCATAGTCAACACGAAGCAGTTCAAGACAGGCGAGACGGTGTTCAAGGAGTCGCAGGACGGCCAATCGCTCTATATCCTCAAGAAGGGCGAGGTAAAGGCATGTAAGATTGCGCCTGACGGCGAGCTTTTTACGTTGACCATAATGAAGGACGGGGACATTTTCTGGGAGATGAGTTTTCTTGACGGCAGGCCGCGCTCGGCCACCATCGTGGCCATCTCGGACATCGAGACTTACGTCATCGAAAAAAGCGACTTTGAGACGCTGGTTGACGGCAACCCGCGCATAATATTCAAGCTCTTGAAGAACATCGTCTTTACCATACACTCCATCGTGCGCGGCATGAACTCAAGGTATATAGAGATGATAAACTACATGTGGGGCAGGAGAAGGTAGTTAATGCCGTGAACCGTGAAAAGGTAAGAGTTCTTTCACGGTTCACGGTCTTTAATCCTTTACGGTCACGGTCAACGGTTCACGATTCACGGTCTTTAATCCTTTACGGTCACGGTCAACGGTTCACGGTTCACGGTCTTTA
>JACRCE010000048.1 GCA_016213015.1 Deltaproteobacteria bacterium
AATCAGAGCTTCCTTAGATAGTTTTTCCGAGTTCAAGCCTCAGCACCACTTTGTTGCACGAAGAGACTTGGGAAACAACATCCTTTCGTAATCCAAAGTGGTGCTGGGCGATGGAAGCGAAAATAAAAAGCGTAGCATATATGCTAATCTGTGAACTTTTTATTTTCGCCCTGACGCCCGTAACGCAATCGGTCGGGAAAAATAGCAATTTTCAGAGGCAGCCTTCATATCCTGTGGTCAAGCACCTTCACCCTGCCCGAATACGGGTTATAGCTTATCGTCAGGCTCTTGCCGGAATTGTTCAGGTGCACGTTGAATGCGCGGGACGCGCCCGGACTGAAGACCACGGCGGCCTCTCCTCTCGACACCTTTCCCATTCCTTCGATCGTAACGTCCTCAAGATCCGTGCCGTGCCTGAAGGTCTGGGCAAGGAACGCCTTATCGTCCCGGGGGGCCGCATACTCAAGCCCGTCCACCGAGACCTCCACGTCAACCCGCTCGTTGTCGAGTCGGAACCATATTCTATAGTAAAACTTCTTTGAGTTGGCCGAATCGTCAAGGTGGCGGATGAGCATGGCGAGCCGCCTTGCCTCGGAGTCGAGGCGCGGCCCGCTGAAATCAAGCCTTGGGAATACAAGCGCAAGAGCGGCACCGATGACGGCCATGACAATGACAAGCTCTATGAGCGTGAAGCCTTTGCACGGTTCACGGTCGCGGTTCACGGCCTCAATCCATGTCCCAGTTCCCGATATCCTTGTCAAGCTTGTCCCCGCCTTTCATGCCGTCGGCGCCGTGGGACACGATGTCGATGTCCCCGTGCAGGCCGGGCGACAGATAGACGAACGAGGCGCCCCAAGGGTCTTTGGGAACCTTCTTTTTTTCCAGATACCCGCCTTCGCGCCAGTTCCTCGGAATAACGCCGATAGTCGGCCTTTCCACCAGCGAGGCAAGCCCCTGCTCCGTTGAAGGATACGCGCCGTTGTCGAGCTTGTAAAGCTTCAACGCTGTCTCGATGTTTTGTATCTGAACCTTTGCCTCGGTAACCCTTGCCTCGTCGGCCCGGCCGATAATCCTCGGCGCGATAATGGCCGCTAAAAGACCGAGTATCACGATCACGACCATCAGTTCGAGGAGCGTAAAACCGGCTTCATGCCCGGGCCGTCTAAATGTTCGAATATTCAATGACATATCTGTTAAATGATAACAAAAAAACCTTTCACGCGCAATAGAAACGTTTCCTCATGGAATCCGTCCTATCTTTATGGTATTACTATCCAATCGGCCAAAAACTCTTTACGGAATACCTGCAAAGTGCCAAGCAACGCGCATCTCTCGTCCAAACGGTTCAGCCCGCTCCTGTCAATGCCGCTTGTCGCGGCATTGTGCCTGATTGTTGCGCGTCCCGCGTCCGCCGGCGTTGCAATTGATTTAAGCGACTTCATAAAAGGGCCTGAGACCAACGGCATGACGATGCGGAGCACAGACGCGACCCTCAATATGCGCCTGTGCGTTCAAACAAGGCTTGAATACGGCGATACAGGCACAACGCCCGGCGGCAACGCATACTCGACGGACGCGGACCTTTACTTCAAAATTCTGAGCCTTGAAACGACCGGGGCATTGACCAAAGATTTGAAGTATAATCTGGTTTTCATAAAAGGCAGGGAGGGGCAGGCCGGGCGGACAAGTTCGACAACGGACGGGAGCGCCCGCCTGCAAAACGCCTTTATCGATTACAAGCTCTCGGATACGGCGACGATAAGGTTCGGCAAGGCCAAGCTCCCATATTCGCGGTCAGCGGCCACTCACTACTCCAAGCAGATGTTCGTTGAACTCGCCTCCTCGGTTGACGGGGCAAAGGCGCAGTTCGGCGACTACTTCCAGCCGCAAGCCGCGTTAAGCGGAGGGTTTATGGGGGATACGCTTGGCTATGGTCTTTTCGTCGCCGACGGATGGGAAGCAGGGGCAAACCTCAACGGCAAAGACGACAAGGACGGCAAGGTATACCGGTCTGCCACGCTTTACGGCGCAAGGCTGGAATATTCCCCGCCCGGCTTCGTAGAGACAGGTAGGAGCGACGCTCATCTCGGAAAGGGGCGCCACCTGACCTTTTCCGCGACCGGCGCGGCCCAAAAGAACATAGAGTATTCCACGTTCAACGGCATTGCCTCAACCGGCTCCGAGGACAGAACGCTTACCGTTTTCGACGTATCGGGACACTTGAGCGGCTTCACAGGCCAGGCCGAATACCTTGCGTCAGCGATAGAGTACACGGGGCACGGCCTTGCCAAGAAAAGACCAAAGGGCTGGTACGCTCAGGCCGCCTATTACATCGGGAACCTCCATATAGAGCCTGCCGTAAAATACGAGATATACGATCAGGACGCGCTTGCCCCGGAAAAGAAGGAGACAAACAGAACGCTCGGCGTAAACTGGTACCTCAAGGGCCATAGCCTCAAGGCGTCCTTCAACTGGATACACTCCGTCTTGGAGGACAACGCGGTATCCGGCCTTACCGTCAGCGGCGCAAAGGCAAGGACAAGGGATCGTTATCAATTGGAGGCGCAGTTATTCTTATGACGACGCCGATAAGAAAAATCTTTTTCCTTTCATGCCTCATGGCTGCGCTCGTCCTCAACTACGCCTGCAAGGACAAGCGTCCAATCACCATCGGCATCGTCAACCCCAACCCGGGGCTTGAGCACATCATAAAAGGCTTCAAGGACGGCATGGCCGAAGCCGGCTACGTCGAGGGCAAGGACGTCGTATACCTGTACAACGGCGTCACGCGCTCCAATGAGGCCGTTGATCCGGAGATAAAAGAACTGCTTGCTAAAAAGGCGGACTTGCTCCTCACGATTACCACATACGTTACGCAACGGGCAAGGGCGCTCACCGCGAACACGAATACGCCGGTCGTGTTCGGTCCGGTGTTTTTCGCGGTTCAGTCCGGGATCGTTGCGGACCTCAAGCGCCCCGGAGGCAACCTGACGGGCATGCAGATCGGCGGCAACACGCAAAAGGCGCTTGAATGGCACCTGATGGCCGCGCCGTCCACAAGGCGCATGCTCGTCCCGTACAACGACGAGGAACCTGCGGCGACGCAAAGCCTCGATGAACTCAAGGAGGCCTCGAAAAAACTCGGCATAGCGCTCATAATCGCGCCGGTCAAAGACGATGTTGAACTGCGCGAGGCGATTGAAAAAAACGTTCGAAGAGCGGACTCGATGTGGGTCTTGAACTCCCACTTCAACGTCAGGAACATAAAGGTCTTCGAAGACGCGGGCATACGGTTCAAACTGCCCGTGTCGAGCGGCACTTCGCAACTCGGCCTCGGCATGCTCCTGTCCTACGGACAAAAGCCTTACAACACGGGCAAGAAGGCGTCCCGCCTTGCGTCAAGCATATTGAGCGGCATACCTCCGGCCGAGATACCGGTGGAGACCGTTGACTACTACCTTGGGATAAATCTCGCCACTGCCCGCGCCATCGGCGTACGCATCACCGATGAGATGCTGGCGCAGGCGCACGAGATCATCCGGGAATAACATAATGGCCGACTTAAGCCTTAGAACGCGCCTGAAGACCGCCTTCATCGGACTGGCCGTGGTGCCGCTCCTGCTGATGGGCATGATACTCATCTGGCTCAGCCACGACGTGGAGATGGAGCAGGCGCTTGAACTGCAAGACGAGATATCAAGGCGCGTGGCCGCGCAGATAGACGCCTATCTGCACCTCGTCGAGCATGAGTTAAACCTCGCCGCGCGCATCAATCCGATAATGGATATGGCTCCAGCCGCTCAAAGGGAGGTAGTTTCCCGGTTGCGCTCCTTCCATAATCCCGACCACGAGGAACTGTACGAAGAGGCTGCCCTGATGGACAAAAAAGGCAGGGTAGTCGCGCTGGCCTCGAGGGTAAACGTTTACGGCAACGCTGACATGGGCAACAGAAGCGCCACGGACGAGTTCAAAACTCCCTTTACGAAATTGGAGACGTACTACAGTCCGATCCGGTTCGATGCGAAAACAGGAGAGCCTTTCCTGACCATCGCGGTTCCGATAGTCGCCGCAAGAAGCGGCCGCGCCATCGGGGTGCTCTCGGCCGTGGTACGCCTCAGGGACATCAGGGGCTTCATTTCGAACCTGAATATCGGCAAACGCGGCATCGCGTATGTCGTGGACAATAACGGCGTCGTGGTGGTGCACAGAAACCCGTCCGTGGTGCTCAAGGGCACGATCTTCAAGCTCCCCTCCAAACCAGGCGCCGCCATCGGGCTTGACGGAAAAAAGGCGGTGCTCGGCTTCACGCCTCTGGCCGTCTCCGGCGCTGTCTATCACGTCGTTACCGAACGGCCGGCCCAAGAGGCAACGGCCCTGCCCATGCGCATCGTGATCGTTACCATCCTTGTAATCATCGTGTCCCTTGCCGGCGTAGTAAGCCTTGCCATGCTCGTAAACCGCAAGGTCTTGCGGCCGCTTGAACTCCTTGCCGACACGGCGCAGTCCATCGAAAACGGCGATCTTGAGCGCAAGGCCGGACACACCGGCGATTATGAGCTCGACACCCTTGCCGACGCCTTCAACGGCATGGCCCGAAGGCTCATCAGCAACATCACCGCGCTTCAGTATCATATCAGGGAGCGCGACGCGGCAAACGCGGCGCTTAAAAAAAAGACCGTTGCGCTGGAGACGATCAATGTCCGGCTTGAAAAGGAGTTCGTCGACAAGCTCGCCGCACAGCGCGCCCTCACGGACTCGCATGAGCGATTACTTGCGGTGTTGAACAGCCTTGACGCGGCGGTCTACGTCGCGGACATGAAGACTCATGAGATACTCTTTGCCAACGCGCTCGTTGAGTCTCTGTTCGGCGACGTCGTGGGCAGGACGTGCTGGCAGGCGTTGCAGTCCGGCCAGACCGGGCCATGCCCGTTTTGCACGAACGATAAGCTTATAGACGCGCACGGACAGCCGACCGGCGCATACAAGTGGGAGTTCAGGAACACGGCCAACGGACTCTGGTACGCCATACACGACCGCGCCATAAGATGGATTGACGGAAGGCTCGTAAAACTGGCGATATCTTACGACATAACCGAAAGGAAGAATCTGGAAGCGGAAAAACTCCGTTCCGACAAACTAGCGGCAATGGGCACGCTCGCCGCCGGAATCGCGCACGAGATAAACAACCCGCTTACCAACGCCTCGCTGGCCATCGAGCTCCTCAAGGACAAGCTCAACTGTTGCGGGGAAAAGGCGGGGGAGATACTGCAAAAGATCATGGAGGTGGAATTGAGCATCGACCACGCCGCCGCAATAGCAAAGGAACTCCTCCACTTCTCGAGGCAAAAAGAGCTTCAATTGACGGAGACGGACGTAAACAAGGTCATCGGCGCGGCCATCGGCTTCATGCGGTACAAGTTGGACGGCGTTACGCTGACAAAGGAGCTTGCCCGTTTGCCGGCCGTCAATGCCGACCCCGGCAGGTTGCAACAGGTCTTCATAAATATCCTCAGCAACGCGGCCGACGCCATGCCGAACGGCGGTAATATAAAAATCACTACCACCTCAAGCGAGAGTCATGTTACGATTATAATTACCGATACAGGCATCGGGGTGGCGCCCGGCGATACCATGCGGGTCTTTGAACCGTTTTTCTCAACCAAGGAGATCGGCCGCGGCACGGGTCTCGGCCTTTCCATATCCTATGGGATCATCATACAGCACAACGGAACCATAGACCTTTCAAGCGAGCAAGGCAAGGGCACGACAATAACCATAAAACTGCCGGTAAGGGGCAAGGCATGAAAAAGATACTAGTCGTTGACGATGACGCCGCTCTCAGGAAAAACATCACGGAGGTGCTGAACCAGGCCGGCTATGAGCATGACGAGGCCGGAAACGGCCTTGAGGCGCTTGAAAAGGCCGAGGCAACGGAATACGACGTTGTGCTTCTCGACTACCTGATGCCCAAGATGGACGGCATGGAGGTGCTCGCCAATCTTCGCAAGGCCTCTCCCAAGTCCAAGATAATCATCATGACCGCGTTCGCCACGATAGACGGGGCCGTTGAGGCGATAAAAAAGGGCGCGAGCCACTACCTGACGAAACCCTTCAAAATAGACGAGGCGCTCGCCGCAATAAAACGCGCCCTCGAGGAGGCCACTTTCGAGGACGGCATAAAAAAACTTGCTATGAACACGAGTCTAAACGCCCTGTCGAACGCCATACGCAGAAGGATCATCGCGCAACTCGTCGAAAGAGGCAAGATGCGCCTCATGGAGATTGCAAGGGAACTGATGATAACCGACCATACAAAGGTCATCTTCCATCTGAGGCTTCTCAGAGACACTGGCCTGATCGAACAGGACGCTCAAAAGGCGTATTCTCTCACAAGGGAGGGTGAAAAGCTGTTTGAATGTCTTAAAATCCTTGAAAACTACCTTTCAACGCCGGAATAAACGGTTTTCCGCGTCCTCAGGGGTTGCGCTAACACCTTTCGCACCTACGATCTCCTCCAGATGGAAACACCCCTCACACAGAACATCACTGCACTTTGCGCTTCTTACGGTGAAAAGAAATCAACCAAAACTGCTCAAAATATTGTGCAATTCTACCTTGCTTTGACACAATTCTACCTTGCTTCTTGACATTAACTGGCTTTTCCTGTTATAATTAAAATATAACTTTTATCACACACGCCATCATTTGACAGGTTCGTCCGTCTGAGCTTATTAAGATGAAACGGCTTATACCGATATCGCTCATTGTGCTTGTCATCGTGCCTGTTGCTTACCATTACAGCTTGTATGAGGCATGGGCCACAGGCGGTGCGTTTCCCTCAACCAAGCACGGTGGCGGCACGGCGGACGGGGAGACCCCGTGCGCCGAGGGTGTCAACAGGGGTCTCGGCGCCGACTACGGCGGCGACTGCACAAGCGCGGCCACTACGAACGCATACCATTCCGGCAATCCTGAGGCCGGCAGATACAAGTCCGGCGAGTGCGGCCACTGCCACGAGCCTCATTCAATGTTCGGCACAACGGAGCCTCAACCTTCCAGCTCCGGCGACGCTGGGCCCGACCCGTATCTCGTGTTCAAGGAGTACGGCACAGCGGCCAATTACGCAAACCTGTGCTGGTACTGCCATCAGAACATAGGCAACATAAACTCCTCCGGCTCTCAGCCCACTATGGGAAGATGGGATTTTTACCAAGGCCAGAGCGTTTATCAGGCATCGAGCCATTATCTATCGTCCAACTTTTACTGGCCCGGCACGGGCGGCGGGGCAGGAGAACCGTGGCCGAGAAAAGACAGGAGCTTACTACCCAACGGCAACAAGGGCAGTTGTCTTAACTGCCACACGCCGCACGGCATAAAGGCGCCGGACGCCGCCAATGCCTATGACACCACTTCGCCTGACGGCAGCGGCGGGGTGCCGGCCACGGCGCAGACTACCGCTGCTAACCCTTCCGTAATGTCGAATTACATGATACCGAGACAACTCATCTCATGGGAAGAGACCCTTTGCGAGAGGTGCCATGACGGAAGCCCCGCGAGCACGAACATTCAGGGCGAGATAAACAAGAGGTACCCGAGTCCCTCGGCAACTCCGGCGAGCGGCCACCCTGTTGACGACACGGGACTTGCCGGAAGGCATGTCGCAAGCGAGGCCATTCCCGTTACAACCAAGCATGTCGAATGCTACGACTGCCACAATCCGCACGCGGCCAAATCCCCCACGGGGGTACTCGGCGATGGCGACGGCGGCAGGGTAAGGGGCATGAAGTATGTGGATATTAACGGGACGGTTCAATCCCCGGCTGCTATAGGCGGGACAAGAGAACCCTATGTATATGAAATATGCCTCAAATGCCACGGCAATACCTATTCAACGTTCATACCGGATGTTGCATGGGGGACAAACACCTTGCGAACAACGGTTGCAAGGGCCGGCACCAACTGCGCCGTGAACATAAACCCGGCGTCAAGCTGCACGGACGGCTCGAACAAGCGGCTTGAGTTCGACACCGCGACCAACTCGGCGGATGGTTTCGGCGGCACACTTGCAGGCAACAGGGCGTATCACCCGGTTGCCGCGGCGGGCAGGAACACGTCCGCGGCCTTGGGCAATCAGCTTCTCGGAGGACTCACTACGGCCAAGACCATAAACTGCACGGACTGCCATAATAATAATCTAACCGGCGACGGCACGCTTTCCACATACCTTACGGCAAACGATCGGTTCACCCCCACGTATGCCGGCCCTGTAACCCAATCGTCCATAAGGGCAACCGACGCAGCAGGCTCATACACCGGGGCCTCGCCCGTGGGTCCCCACGGTTCCACCAATGTCCGCGTCCTCAGGGCAAATTACAATACAACCCTCGGCACGACGTCGGCCGCGCCGTTTGCCAACTGGGACCCTGCCAGATTCCAGTTATGTTTCAACTGTCATGATTCAAGGGCATTTATAGACGCCGATGGAGTAGTCGGCGGTTTGGCGATGACGAACTTCAGGCAGACCGCGGGCATGGGATGCACCAGCCCTAAGCTGAACCTCCATGCCACGCACCTGACCGATGTGTCCGGCTTCGGGGGATGGGGATTCCTCGGCAACATGTACACGGCCTGCGCCAACTGCCATTATAACGTCCATTCCAACGCGGAGGCCACGAACACCGAGTACGGCACCGCAACAGGGGCCGGACTGCCAGCTGACGGAGACACCCACCTCGTCAACTTCTCGCCTCTTGTGGCGCCGTATAGTTATGCAAAGCCGCGGTGGTGGTATACCGGCTCCATAATGCGCTGTAACCTCAGTTGCCACGGGGTAGCGATGGAGAACGGGTTCGGCCCGTCCAACGCGGATGCATGGTATAACTATTATGGCTCGTAGGTTAGCGGCCTTCTATCTGATGTCAATATTCGCTCTCGCCTTGCATCCGGCCTATGCAATAGCCAAAGACACCCTCTACGTTACCAACAGCGACGCCGAGATCGTCTCGGTAATAGACGGCGAAAGGGGCGTTATCACCAGCGAGATCAAGGCAGGCAAGGGGCCTTGCGACATAGTCATAGACCCCAAAGGCGAGATCATAGCAATAAGCCATGAAGAAAAACGCGGCGAGGTATGGTTCTTAAACCGGAAAGATCTAAGCCTCAAGGGAAAAACGCTGCTTGTCCAAGAAACGGAGGGCAGGAGGACAAACTGTTTTTTCCTTGCCTTCAGCAAGGACTCTAAAAAACTCTATGCGGCAAACCGTTACTCCGGTATGCTCTTTGTCGTTGACGCGCAAAAGGCAAGCATTACAAAGCATATAAGCCTGAGCCGCAACAAGCCTTTCAGGCTCGAAGGCGCGGCGCTGTCGCCTGACGGGACGCTCCTGTATCTTCCGAACGGCGTTGGCAAGGAGATACTCGTCGTTGACGCAGTAAAGGACGAGCCTGTTGAACCGATACCGCTTGGGCACGACGCCTCTGCCATTGCATTCAGCCCGGACGGTTTGAGACTCTATGCCGCCGACGGGGATGCCCCTTCGCTCGATGTGATAAGCGTAGAAACCAAGGCCGTTATAAAGCGGATACCGATAGGGAATCAACCAGCCGGCATTGCGGTTTCAAAGGACGGGGCCTTTGTTTTCGTGAGCAACAAGATGTCCTTTGACGTTGACAAGATAGACGCAGTGCTTCTTAAAAAGACCGCGAACATCCCGGTTGGCATGTATCCCATCGGCCTTGCCGTGAGCGACGACGGCAAAAAGGTCTACGTCTGCAACTACAACGAAGACTCTGTTTCAATCATTGACGCGGCATCGGCAAAGGAGATCATCCGGGTCGCAACCGGTTCCACGCCTCTAAAGATAGCGGTTTACGGCGAACCATGAACACAATGAAAAAAACAGCCCTCCTTCTATCAGAGGCAACGCTTCTCATCCTTGCCTTGTTTTCCGTTGCGAACGGCGGCACTCTGTATCTTGTGAATAACGGCAAGGCGCGGCTCGACGTCTACGACCCTGTGCTTCAAAGAAAGACAGGCTCAATCGCAACGGCCGGCGGCCCGGTAAAGGCGGCCCTTTCACCAAACAAGAGATTGCTCGCAATTACACAAGGGGAAAATCTCAGCGAATGGCCGGATGCCGTAAGGGTATTCGACGTGCCCAAAGGGAACGTCGTTGCCACGGTGGGCATAGTCCTCACGAGATACAGGGACAGAGGCGACGCCTTCCCCGTATTCTCAAAGGACTCAAAGAAGCTCTACACGGCTGAAAGCGGCACAGGTTTTCTCAATGTCATTGACGCATCGAGTTGGAAGCTGGTCAAGAAGCTCGCCCTCTGCACAAACCCCTTGAACCCTGTCCTTTCCGCTGACGGTAAAAGGCTCTATGTGCCGTGCCTGTATTCGGGCAACGTGGCCGTGGTTGACGCTGAGAACGACCTTGTGCTCGATACGATAAAGATTGATGGCCAACCGTCCGCCGTTGCGATTGACCTTACAGGCAAGGTTATATATGTAGCGGACAGGCTTAACAACAACGTATGGGCTATGAATGTCAAAACGGGAGGCGTCGCTAAAAAATATGCCGTTGGCTCGGCCCCGTCGAATCTTATGCTCGTCAACGCATTCCTCTATGTGCTCAACACCCATTCAAACACATTGAGCGTCATAGACGTGGAACGAGGAGAGGACGTAAGAAGCATGGGCATCGCCATCCTTCCTTCGAAGATGGCCTTTGACCAGGAAAGCAAAATGCTCTATGTGGTATCCGAGGACGCGAGCATCTCGGTAGTTGACACGGCGAACAACGAGCGGCTTAAAAACATCCCAATTGATTCAATACCAACGGATATGGTCTTTGTGCCTTAGCCATTACACTTCATTTATGTGCCTTCAGCCTCAACCACCACCGGCTCTGCCACAGGCACCGGCAACTTTTTCACCGGCAAGATAGACTACGTATATTGGAACATAGGCGTTGACGCCTCCGGCGTTGACGACCCGCCGTTCTGATAGGGAAGCCGTGAATCATATTGATGCCTTTGCCTATTTCTGATATTCTGTAAGACATGCGGGCATTCAAGAAAACCGTAATAAGCCGGAAGGAGCGAACGGAGGTCATCGAAGACATCCGCGCCTCTTTGGAAAAAGACGAGGCGTCCCTGTTCGCCTACATATACGGTTCGTTTTGCGGGGAACAAGGCTTTAACGACATTGACGTAGCGGTGTTTGCCGACGAGACCATCATAAAAAAAGAAACCATCCTCGATTATCAACTCGGCCTTGCGGTCAGGCTTGAGCGGGCGTTGAATAGATACCCGGTTGACGTCAGAGTTTTGAACGTTGCCCCGCTTTCATTCAAGTTTTCCGTAATCACCAATGGGGTGGCGATATATTCAAAGGATGAAAAAGATAGGGTATCTTTTGAGGTAATGACGAGGTCGCTCTATTTCGACTTCAAGCCCCATGCACGATTCTATTACCGCAATATGATTGCGGGGCTTGACGGATGACGCCGGTAAATACGGAAATCGTAACAAGGCTCTTCACGGAGATGGAACAGGCCGTGGCAAAGCTCCGCTCCAGCGCGGCGCTTTCACAAGACGAATTCCTTTCCGATTCCAAATATTATGATTCCGCAAAATACAACCTGATCGTGGCGGTAGAGGCGCTCATTGACCTGTGCAATCATATCATAGCTCAAGAAAGATTAGGGAAACCGGAGGAATACGCGGACGTGCTCAGGATTATCGGCGCGAGGCTCTCTCTTGGCGCCGATTTCATGATGAGGCTTGAAAAGATGGCCAAATTCAGAAACCTTATCGTCCATCTCTACTGGAAGGTGGATAATGCCGATGTCTATAAAATACTTAAAAACAACATGGACGACTTTGATATTATAAAAAAGGCTTTAAGCAAATACATGACTCATCAGGGGAAAAAGTAATACGTGTTACCATGAACCATACCATGAAACGCTCATCCGTATTCCTCGCAACGCTGCTCTCAATATCGTTTATCGCGCTTCCCCTCCTTACTCAGGCCGAAGAGCCTAACCCGTATCAATCCGGCATGGCCTTCATGCGCTCAGGCCGATATGAACAGGCCGCCGTTGAACTCGAAAAGGCGAAAAAGATTACGCCGGGCAACACAGGCGTGCTTTATCAACTCGGCATGGCCTACTACAATCAGGAAAGGTTCGACAAGGCCATTGCCTTATGGACAAAGGCGTCAAAGCCTCTTGATGAAAAGAACATGATGAAGACCACGCTCCTCGACATAATCGAACGGGCAAAGGCGCGAAAGACAATCGTTGAAAAGATACGGCGTGTGGAGGAGTTGGAACGCAAGGGCAAGACCATTCCCGTTGACAAGGGGCTTGAGGTTGCCGAGTTGTATCAAAAGGAGAAAAAAAACGACAAGTCTCTCGGTCTTTACAATAAACTGATAGAGACATACCCGAACGACGCCAGACCTTACGCCAAGGTCGCCTCGCTCCACTACAACGACGGCAGGATACTCATGGCTGAAAGGTACTGCCTCCTTGCCCTTGAAAGGGATAAGGCAAACGCGGACTGCGTAAAATTGATTGACGGGATAAACGAAGAGGTCGAGGCGCTCAGAAAGTACGGTTACGCGGAGATGGTCAAAGGGGCGCACAAATGAAAGATGCAAAAACAACCTCCCCGCTCCCCGTTGCAATGCTACGCGGCAACGGGGGCCACGCCTCCTTGGTAAGGAGGGGAGCAAAAGAAGCTCCTCTCCTCCCCCCTTACCAAGGGGGGACACAGGGGTGTTCAAGAGGAGGCTGGGTGGGGCGCACTATAAAAGTCGTTGCCTTGCACCTCATCTGCGGCCTGTTCATCCTTACAACAACGGCTCAGGCCGGAAACGGCAAACCAAGAATAACCGTACCGACCGGCGCAATTGACCTTGGCGCGTCGTACCAAGGTGAAAAGGCGTCAGGAAAGATTACCATCGGGAACGCCGGAGACAAGACGCTGAACATAATAAAACTTACGCCTTCGTGCGGTTGCACGGTAGCGGAACTTACCATAAAGACGATCGAACATGGCAAGGAGATAGCCGTGCCGGTTTCAATAGACACGACAGGCAAGATCGGCTTGATACGCAAGACGATTGAGATACAATCCGACGACCCGGAGCGTCCCAAGCTGACCGTTGAACTGCAAACCGTCGTATCCATCCGCGAACATTCGACCATGACGATGAGCAAAACCCTATTTCAGGGGGATTGCGCCGGATGCCACGCCCTGCCCGGCAAAGACAAGACCGGAGAGACGCTCTTCGAGGCGGTCTGCGCCGTATGCCACGGCCACTACGGCCTCGGCGGGACAATACGGATGAACGACTTGAACTGGCTTGAGGCGCATGACGACGCTTATTTAAAAAAGATAATCGCGGACGGCAAGGCAGGCACGTCCATGCCGGGATTTTCGATTGAATCAGGCGGGCCGTTGAACAAGGAGCAGATCGACTCCCTCGTTGAACTCATGCGTTGGTGGCGGGAGGGTTTCATATTCAAGCAGAACGCCCAAAGGCACGGTTACGGGAAGAGATAAAAATTATTAGAACACATCCTTCAGATCAACCTCAAACCTTGGAAGAAATTTAGACCTTACGCTTCCTTGCTCTTTTGCCGAACAGAGTTCCCTGTAAATGCCGTTTTCAAGGGTCATAACTTCTATGGCCTTCTCCTCAGGGAATACCAGCCAATACTCCTTCACGCCGAACCTCTGGTATATCTCTCTCTTCCTTACCGAATCGTTAAACGACGACGATGGAGAAATAATCTCGACAACTATGTCCGGAGCGCCCATTATTGCCTTATCCCCGATTATCCCGGCCCTTTCCTTGCTTATGAACAGGATGTCGGGTTGAACAACCACGTCATCGCTCAAGACCACGTCGGTAGGGGCAAGAAAAACAGACCCAAGGTCGTTTTCTTTTACATATTTAACGAAAAGGTATCCTATCTCCGAGGATATCCTCTGATGAAACGTATTCGGCGCCGGAACCATCATGATATGCCCCTCCATGACCTCGTATCTTTTGTCGTCGTTAATGGCGAGGTAGTCGGCATAAGTATACTGTATTTTGTAATCGCCCGACAAGATATTCGTTTGCATTCCCATCCTCATTAGAACACATCCTTCAGATCAACCTCAAA
>JACRCE010000054.1 GCA_016213015.1 Deltaproteobacteria bacterium
TGCGAGCCCAGCACCACTTTATTGCAGGAGGAAATTTGTTAAGCAACATGCTTTCGTAATCGAAAGTGGTGCTGGGCGTGGCAATCTCTAACTTGTTGATTTCCTTGAAGACGAGATTGCTTCGCGGAGCGAGAATGACGGTTTATGACGGGTTAGCGAATTAATCAGACCTTCCCTAAAATCCACGGTATAATCAGGAAACATCATTCAATATTAATGGAGGCATGGCATGAATATTTCGGCGGTTGAAATAGAGATTCCTCTGGCGGAAGACGTAAAAGTAACAAAGGACAGTTTAAGCGTAGACCTTAGCGACGGGAGGACAATCTCTGTTCCTCTTGAGTGGTTCCCTCGTTTACTTCAAGCAACGTCAAAAGAAAGAAATAATTGGAGATTAATCGGAAAAGGTCAGGGTATCAACTGGGAAGACCTTGATGAAGATATAAGTGTTGAGGGTTTAATAGCCGGTAGACCGTCGGGTGAAAGCCAAAGATCATTTATGAAATGGTTGAAACAAAGGCAATCCCGCCTAATAAGCAAATTCAGCGGGGTTCACTCTCTTTAACGGACGCAACATAAAAAACTTGACAAAAGCCTTGTCTCATTGTAGTATTTTACATTCTTATACTGATAAAGGAGCTATTGCGATGTTCGCGGTCATAAAAACAGGCGGTAAGCAGTACAGGGTCAAAGAGGGCGACGTCCTCAAGTTTGAAAAACTTGAAGGCGAGGCCGGAGGAAACATTGAGTTTTCCGAGGTGCTTGCGGTCGGGCTTGGCGATGCGATAAAGATCGGCGCGCCGTCCGTGTCCGGCGCAAAGGTCGTGGGAAGGATCGTGGAGCATGGGAAGCATAAGAAGATAATCGTCTTCAAGAAGAGAAGAAGAAAGGGTTTTGCAAAGAAGCAGGGACACAGGCAGATATTTACATGCGTCGAGATTCAGAGCATAACGGCCTGACGAGCTTTCTAAAAAACGATAAAACGGGGATTCTACAATGGCACATAAAAAAGCGGGCGGCAGTTCAAGAAACGGCAGGGACTCCAACGGCCAAAGGCGCGGCGTAAAGCGCTTCGGCGGAGAGACGGTCTCAGCCGGCTCCATCATAGTGCGTCAGGTAGGCTCAAGGTTTCACGCAGGCGCCAACGTCGGACAGGGAAGGGACTTTACGCTTTTCGCAAAGGTAGCGGGCGTCGTAAAGTTCGAGGACAAGGGCGACAGGAAGTTTGTGAACATAGTTCAGGCGTAGAGGCGCAAGGCTTCTCCTTTCGTTCGGTAAAAAAATTATCATTAAAGTGGGCGGTGACGGAAGGCTTAGGGCCTGTTCTGAACCGCCCTTTTTTTATATGGGGCAAACATGAAGTTCATTGACGAGGCGCTTATTTCGGTAAAGGCAGGAGACGGCGGCAGGGGTTGCGTCAGCTTCAGGCGCGAAAAGTACGTTCCAAAGGGCGGGCCTGACGGCGGCAACGGCGGCGCGGGCGGCTCGCTGATATTCATCACCGAAGAAAGACTCTCAAGCCTTCTCGACTTCAGGTACAGGCGCGAGTACGAGGCCGAGCGGGGCGAGCACGGCATGGGGAGCTTATGCAGCGGCTCCGACGGACTCGACCTTGTCATCAAACTGCCGGTAGGCACGGTTGTCAAGGACGCGGATACAGGGGAGGTAATCGCGGACCTTGCGGCGCCGGGCATCGAATTTGTATGTTGCAAGGGCGGCAGGGGCGGCAAGGGCAACGCGCATTTTGCGACCTCGACGCATCAGACCCCTCGGTTTGCTCAACCAGGCGAGGCAGGCGAGTCGAAAAAACTCAAGCTGGAACTAAAGCTCCTTGCTGACGTTGGCATAGTGGGTTTCCCGAACGCGGGCAAGTCAACGCTCATATCCAGCGTATCGGCGGCAAGGCCCAAGGTGGCCGACTACCCCTTCACCACGCTTGTCCCTCACCTCGGCGTGGTCAAATACGGCGAGCACGACACCTTTGTCATGGCCGACATACCCGGGCTTATCGAGGGGGCGCATGAGGGCAAGGGGCTTGGCGTAAAGTTTTTGAAGCATATCGAAAGGACGCGCATATTCATACACCTCTTGGATTTGTCTCCAATGACCGGCAGAAACCCGATAGATGATTTCGTGGCCGTCAACCGCGAGCTTGAGGCGTTTAATCCCGCGCTCGCAAAGAGGCCGCAGGTGGTTGCGCTCAACAAGGCGGATATTACCGAGGCGCGTGATGTTATCCCGGAGTTGTTGAAATATTTTTCAGTCTTGGGTATAAAGGTGTTTGTAATATCGGCGGCAACCGGGCAGGGGCTTAAAGACCTCGTAAACCATGTGGGCGCCGAGGTTATGAAGACAAAGATGGCATGAAAGATCTTCGCAAAAGGATAGTCAAAAGAACGAGGCGGCTCGTCGTAAAGGTCGGGAGTGCCCTTGTGGCCGATTGGCCTTCAGGGGAAGATTCGCGCATCTTCGTCAATCTCGCCGTTGAGATGAGCGCATTGAAGAAAGAGCGCGGCCTTGAGTTCGTCATAGTAAGCTCAGGGGCGATCGCGCTCGGGATGAAGCGGCTTGGTTTGACGGCGCGTCCGTCCACGATACCTGAAAGACAGGCCGTGGCCGCTCTGGGACAGGGCGCTTTGATGAGCAGGTACGAGGCGGCCTTTGCGGAAAAGGGCGCGCTCGTCGCGCAGGTGCTTCTTACGCACGACGACATCGGCTCCAGAAAGCGATTCCTCAATGCGCGTAACACGCTTTTCACGCTTTTGAAGTTCGGGATAACGCCGGTTATAAACGAAAACGACACCGTGGCCGTCGAGGAGATAAAGTTCGGCGATAACGACAAACTCAGCGCGCTCGTAACCAACCTCGCGGAGGCCGACCTGTTTGTGGTGCTCACGAACGTTGACGGACTGCATGATGCCAACCCCATGCACAATCCGTCAGCAAAAAGGATCCCGCTCGTCGAGGACGTTGACAGGATGGACTTGGTGCGGCTGACAGGTCAGACAAGCGCCCTCGGCACAGGGGGTATGGCCTCCAAGATAGAGGCCGCAAGGACGGCCGCGCACTTCGGCATCCCGACGATAGTTGCCAACGGGTATGCGTCCGATATAATAACGAGGCTGATGTCCGCCGAGGACGTCGGAACCCTGTTCCTCCCGAAGGAAGACAGGCTAACGAGCTGGAAGCACTGGATTGCGTTTTCAAGCAGGCCCATTGGCGTCATCAAGGTGGACGACGGGGCCATGGACGCGCTCTTAAACAAGGGCAAGAGCCTCTTGCCCTCAGGCATAAAGGCGATAGACGGCTCGTTCGATTCAGGAGAGGTCGTTCGGTGCGTTGATTCAAGCGGCAAGGAGTTTGCCCGCGGCGTGGTGAACTACGGCTCTACCGAGATAGCGCGAATAAAGGGCGTAAAGACCTCCGAGGTGGAGGCCGTGCTCGGCTATAAGGTATACGACGAGGTGATTCACAGGGATAATCTCGTTATTGTATAAGGAAGGTGCGCACAATTATGAACATAGCTGAACAGATGCTGAACATCGCCAAAAATGCGCGTGCCGCCTCTCTTGAACTGTCCCGTCTTTCAACGGACGTCAAGAACAAGGCGCTGTACGCGATGGCCGACGCCCTTGTCGAATATTCCGGCGTGCTCAAGGATGAAAACGCGGTTGACCTCGATGTTGCGGCGGACAAAGGACTTTCAAAGGCCATGCTCGACAGGCTTACCCTGACGGACAAGACCATAGCCGGCATGGCCGACGGCATAAGGGAGGTGGCCGCGCTGGCCGATCCGGTTGGCGAGATAACTGAGATGCGTCGTCGTCCCAATGGTCTTCAAGTAGGGAGGATGCGGATACCCATCGGCGTCATCGGCATTATATATGAGGCCCGTCCGAACGTTACGTCCGACGCCGCAGGGCTATGTCTGAAATCCGGCAACGCCGTCATACTGCGCGGCGGGAGCGAGGCCATACGCTCGAACACGGCCGTTGCCGAGATTCTTAAGGAGGCGGTCGGTCAGGCGGGCGTCAACGAGGATGTCATACAGCTGATACCCACGGTTGAACGCGAGGCCGTGCTTGAGATGTTGAAGCTGGAGGATTATATAGACCTTATCATCCCGCGTGGAGGCGAGGGGCTTATAAGGTTCGTTGTCGCAAATTCGCGCATACCGGTCATAAAGCACTACAAGGGCGTGTGCCATCTGTTCGTTGACGAGTCGGCCGACCATGACATGGCGCTCGACATCGCCTTTAACGCAAAGGTTTCCCGTCCAGGCGTTTGCAACGCGATGGAGACGCTCCTCGTGCATAGGAATATCGCGGGCGTTTTTCTCCCAAAGATGGCTCTGAAGTATAAGGAGGCCGGCGTTGAACTGAGGGGTTGCGTTGAGACCGTAAAGATACTGCCCGGCGTCAAGACCGCAACGGAGGACGACTGGGGCGCGGAGTATCTTGACCTTATACTTGCCGTCCGCGTCGTTGACGGCATCGGCGCGGCAATGGCGCATATAGCCGAATATGGTTCTCTCCATACCGAGGCCATCGTGACCAAGGACTATGCCAACGCTCAGCGTTTCTTGCGCGAGGTCAACTCCTCCACCGTGCTCGTTAACGCCTCGACAAGATTCTCCGACGGCCATCAACTGGGGCTTGGCGCCGAGATAGGCATATCAACCACCAAGATACACGCCTTCGGCCCCATGGGGCTTGAGGAACTGACCACAAGAAAGTTCATCATATACGGCGACGGGCAGGTAAGGGCGTGAAGAGAGGGATTTTCAGGTAAGCAAAGCGTTATCAACGTGCTATAATTGAAAGACTGGAGCGGTTTGGCCGTCATAGGGACATGGGTAATTTCTTATGGGCGTCAAGGGCAGATTAAAGGACATGGGGCTGATCGACATGGTGCAGATATTCGGCTCCGAGAGGCGCACCGTCGCCATCCATCTCGGGAGCGAGGCCGGGTACGGCAGGGTGTACATAGAGTCCGGCAGTATCGTGCACGCCATGTACAGGGAGTTCAAGGGCACTGACGCCTTGTACAGGCTCCTTGCATGGAGGGACGGCGAATTCGAGGTCGAGCCGGAGGCATGCGCGCCTGAACGGACGATTACCGGCCCGTCCGAGCCGCTCATCCTCGAGGGTTTGAGGCGCATGGACGAGGCGAGGGGCAAGGGCATAGCCGTCGGCGCGCAGGCCGTTGACACGGAGTCCATAAGGTTGATCAACAGACTGCTGGAACTCAAGATACTCGAAAAAACATAAGGCCGCTTGACATGGACAAGGGCATAAAAAACATAGCCATCATCGGCGCCAACAAGGAGGGCTTGAGCCTTCTGCCGATCCTGTTGAAGGACAAGCAAAGCAGGGTCTGCCTCATCGTTGACCCCAACAAGGACGCCATGCTCTTTAAGCTCAAGGAGCTTGGCTACAGGCTCTCGCCGCAGATAGGCATCCCCGCGTCCACGGACATAAACGACGTAAGAAAGATACAAAACCTCCACATAGTAATCAACGCGCTCAGCGATCAGGCCACTGAGATATTCCTCGATAGCGCGGAGTTCAAGGACGTTGAAAAGCTCGGCACTCTAAGCACGCGGCTTTTGTGGAGCGTAAGACAGGAGAGCGCGCCTGATGAGGCCGTCTCCGTCACGCGGGGAGACGAGCAGACCGCGCTCCTCGGCTCGCTCCGCGAGATAGTCGACGCCGTGCGTCTTACGACCGACAGGCGTGAGCTTCTTTCCGTGATATTGAAGCTCGCGACCGAGTCCACCAGGGCCGAGAGAGGCTCTATAATGCTCTTATCCCCGGACGACGGCATGTTGCGGGTGGAGATAGCCAAGGGCATGGACGAGGAGGTCGTAAGGAAGATACGCGTTCCTCTCGGAGAGGGCGTGTCGGGAAGGGCGGCGTCGGAGGGCAAGCCGCTTCTCGTGTCCGGCAAGGCCAACCACGGGGAGTTTCTCAACGTGAGGGACAGGAGCGACGTAAAGAGCGCCATGTGTGTGCCGCTTGTAGTGGATGGCGCGGTCATCGGCGTTATAAACGTCAGCTCATCCGAGTCCATGCACGTGTTCACGGATCAGGATATGGGCTTTCTCTCGAGCATGGCCGCGCTTGCCGCGGAGGTCATACAACGCTCCAACGACTACGAGAGGATGCGCATAGACGCCGCCAAGTTCACCTTCTGGAAGGACGCGGACGCCATAATGTCCGGGGGCGCCGCGCTCGAGGTAAAGCTGGGTCAAGTGGCGAAAAGGCTGGCAGGGATAATACCGGGTCTTGTCGTCTTCATCTACATATTCGACGACGACAGAGGCAGACTCCTCCTTAAGGCCGCGAGCACCAGGGACGGCAAGGGCGTGGGTCTGTTGAGTCTCAGGCCCGGCGAGGGCATCGAGGGAGTCTCGGCACGGTTGAAGAAGGCGGTTTTTCTCGTTGACAGGGCCGATGAGGGCGGCACCAGCCTCAGAAAGGCATATTTGTCGATACCCATGACGGCGCAGGGCGCGCTTGTAGGCACGTTGAACGGCCAGTTGGCCTCAAGCGTAGGCATGACGAAGTACCACGAGACTTTTTTGATGGACATAGCCGCGATGCTCGCCGAGAGCATCCTTTCCATGAAGCGCGGAGACAGGGAAAAGATTTCCGCCAGAAGGATGTTCGCCGTGGACGAGGCCGGGCTTGAGATGATCTCAAGCAAAGACGCCAAGAGGCTCGCTGCCATAATAGCGGTGACGCCGGCGGCCATACTCGGGGCAGAGGGGTCTTTATTGAGGATACGGCATGACTCAACCACCAAATACCATACCGCCGCCACGTTCGGTCTCGACGAAAAGGCCGTGCGCGACTATTTCCTGCCCATTGAAAAAGAGACGGTCATGGAGGTGTTGAGAAAGAAGGATACCGTCTCAAGGGAGTTTTCGGAGGAGGGAAGCCCTTATGTCCGCTCGGTGCTCTCTGTGCCGCTCAAGGTCAACGAAACCATAGTAGGGGTGCTGACCCTTTTCAACAAAACAGGGGACGAGTCGTTCTATCCGTGCGCCTTTTCAAAGGCGGACGTCGACACGCTCATAAGATTCAGGGTCTATGCCGAGAAGGCGCTTGCAAACGTCATCGACACGCTCGACAGGAGTCTCAGCGCAAAGGAGGCCAAGGAGTCGCAGATCGCGCTTCTTGAAAGAAGGTTTGAACAAGAGGCGGCAAAGGCGCGGCAATCCGGCGGGATGGTAACCCTTGCCACGATGAGCATCGCGTGGAACAGGGAGCCTTTTGCCGGGCATCAGGCCGAGTTTGAAAAAAACTTTGCCTCCGCGCTCATCAAGTCCGTCAAGAACCTTGTCGCCGGCATCAGACTCGACAAGGACTGCTTTGCGTTCGTGCTTGTCGCCGATGAGGCCGACGACGCGCGCCTCAAGCGGGCGATCACTCATACTATCTTCGCTGACCCGTCCTTTAACAGGACGTTTTCGGACGGCATGGCCGAGGTGCGCCTCGGCATTGCCTCATATCCCGACAGGGCCGCTTCCTTCGGCGAGCTGTTCTCGATGGCCTCCAAAAGAAATAGGTTCGACGCGGACAAAGATGAAACAGGGACAGGGACCGACATGGGACATGCGTTGTAACGCAACGGCCGTGAACCGTGATCGTTGTGCGCGGCCGTAAAAGATTTCATTCACGCGGTTCACGGTCATTGACACGGTATTTTCCTTTGCTTACTTTCTTTTTTTTCTATAAAATACACTGACATGATAACAGTAAGATTCTTTGCCATGCTCAAGGGCCTGGCCGGGATTGAAATGAAGGAGTATGACCTTGGGGGCATGAAGGAGATTAAGCTCTCCGGCCTTAAGGAGATGATCGTCAAAGACCTGCCGGGACTCAGCGAGGCGCTCACGGGCAGGTCGATACTCATTTCCATAAATCAGGAGTTTGCCGGAAAGGACGCAGTTGTAAAGGACAACGATGAGGTGGGTTTTTTGCCGCCGTTTTCAGGCGGCTGAATTGAGTATATGAAGCAGGCATTACCTTCGTCCTCCCCATTCGTGGGGGAGGTCGGGGTGGGGGGGCGGGAATGACGAATACGCTTGTTCGCATACAAAAAGAACCGTTTTCAGTCGAGGAGACCATCGAGGCCGTGAAGTCCGTCTCAAAGGGCATCGGCGCAGTCGTAACCTTCCTCGGTTGCGGCAGGGACTTTTCAAAGGGACAAAAGATAACCGGCCTTGAGTTCGAGCATTATCCGGGCATGGCAGAGGCAAAGCTTGCCGACATCCGCTCAAGGGCGCTTGCCGATTTCGACATCATAGAGATGGGGATAGTCCATAGGATAGGCGAAATTGCGATAGGCGAGGAGATCGTGTTGATAGCCGTTGCATCGGCGCACAGGAACGACGCATTCATGGCGTGTGAATGGGCCATAACCGAGTTGAAGCGGGTAACCCCGATATGGAAGCGCGAGACAACCACAAAGGGCGAGGTGTGGGTAAGTGACACGCCTTGAATCTAAAAATTGCTATTTTTCCCGATTTCTGTGTCAGGGCGAAAATACACCGGTTGCCCGTCGGCTTGCGCCGAAGGCGCAATAAGACGGGCTTCAAAGAGAGCGTGAGCTTCCTTGCCGGGGCGAACCGCGCTTTTGCGGTTGGCCCAATGCTCACATATTAGTATATGTGTTGCGCTTTTTATTTTCGCTTCCATCGCCCAGCACCACTTTGGATTACGAAAGGATGTTGTTTCCCAAGTCTCTTCGTGCAACAAAGTGGTGCTGAGGCTTGAACTCGGAAAAAATTTCTAAGGAAGGTCTGATTAATTCGCCGATCCGTCATTCTCGCGCAGCGTAGAATCTCGTCTTCAAAGAAATCAACAACTTAGAGATTGCCGCGCCCAGCACCACTTTGTTGCACGAAGGAATTTGCCAAGGAACACGCTTTCATAATCCAAAGTGGTGCTGGGCTCGCAATGACAAAATAAAAATTAATCAGAGCTTCCCTAATTTTTAGAGGTAGCCTGAAACACATTCCTTAACCGATAACCGGAGTTTCCATGATCCAAGCGGGCATACTTACGATGAGCGACAAAGGTTCTCGCGGCGAGCGTGAAGACCTCTCCGGCGTTGAGGTGCGGCGGATGATAGAGGCGCTCCCGGCCGAGGTGGTTGCATATGAGGTCATCCCGGACGAGGTCTCTATAATAAAGGCGAGGCTCATCGAGTATGCCGACGTAAGACAGCTTGACGTTATTATCACCACGGGCGGCACCGGTGTTACGCCGAGGGATGTTACGCCTGAGGCGACTCAAGCCGTTCTCGACAGGTCCTTGCCCGGCATGAGCGAGGCCATGAGGGCCGAGAGCCTTAAAAAGACGCCTAACGCCATGATCTCCCGCGCCGTGTGCGGGATAAGAAAGACCACGCTCATCATAAACCTGCCCGGAAGCCCGCGCGCCGCGCGCGAAAATCTCGCGGTAGTCATGCCCGCTCTCATCCATGCAATCGAAAAGATAAAGGGGAGCGCCACAGAGTGCGCTGCGCCGTAAGCGGCGAGGCCGGTCTTTAGAAAATATTTGACATTTTATGTTTCTTCAGGTATCCTTATCATGCGGTTGAGAGAGTTGCGGTAGCGCGGTTCGCTGGAGAATATTCCACTCGGCCGCATCTATAGTAATTGGTTCCAACTGGTCATCCTCGATGTTCCTCCTATACCTTGACGATTCAGGATCTGCCGGTAATCCAAACGAAAATCATCTTGTCCTTGGCGGTGTTTCAGTATTTGAACGTCAAGTGCATTGGCTCTCGCAAGAGTTGGATAAGATTGCGGCGCGGATAAACCCGTCTGCTCCCAAAGAAGTCGAATTTCACGCCTCTGCGCTATTTTCCGGCAGAGAGGCTCCATGGAAAAGCCTGACTAAAGAGCAACGCAAAGGCGTTATAAAAGATGTGCTTGGCGTATTAGGCAAAGCACATGACAGCACAAGGGCATTTGCTTGCGTGGTTCACAAGGCATCGTTCCCCGGCAAAGACTCTATGGAGATCGCCTTTGAACATTTATGCAACAGGTTTGACCTTTTGTTGAAGCGGATATACAGCGTGGAGAAGAACCCGCAAAGAGGCTTGATTGTTTTGGATGAAAGCTCTTATGAGACGACCCTGCAAAAGACGGCCCGCAATTTCCGTGAACTTGGTACGCGCTGGGGAGTTGTAGTAAATCTGGCATAGGTCCCGTTGTTTGTAGACTCGCGCGCTTCGCGTCTGGCACAGCTTGCCGATCACGTTGCGTATTCCGTATTCAGACGATACGAGGCAAGCGATACATCGTATCTCGATACGATTTTGCACAAGTTCGACTCCGATGGCGCGCGTTTGCACGGACTAGTACATCAACAGAACCAGAACACTAAGGAAGGTCTGATTAATTCCCTTTTCTGTCATTGCGAGCCCAGCACCACTTTATTGCAGGAGGAAATTTGTTAAGCAACATGCTTTCGTAATCGAAAGTGGTGCTGGGCGCGCAATCTCTAAGTTGTTGATTTCCTTGAAGACGAGATTGCTTCGCGTTGCTCGCAATGACGTGTTAGTGAATTAATCAGAGCTTCCCTAACTGTATGTGCCCAGCCTGTATGAGTCGAACTTAACGTTGAATGGAGTGTCCGCCGCAATCCCGTCGCTTTAGCGGCGGGTCAAGGCGGACAATCTTGATCGTCATTACCGTACCATCAAAATTCTACGCCATTCATGGCGGAGAATTTTAATTCCCGCCGATCTTCTTGCTTTGAGAAAAGCCGACTTCAATTTCAAATCCGTTTATGACTCGTTCGGTTATCGGATAGACGGCATATCACGGTATGCGTAGACTTCAATCGGTTTTTGTAGTATAAATACCGGCTTGGGAGATTATTCGCGTAATGATAGACAATACGCTTCTTAAAGCAATGACCGTCTCGGTCGTTATGCCGGTCTACAATGAAAAGACCTATATATGGACCGTCATAAAAAAGGTGATTGGCACCGGCATACCGGATGAGCTGGTCGTGGTTGACGACTTTTCCACGGACGGCACGCGGGAGTTGCTTGCCGCGATTTCCAAAGGCGAATACCCTGAAGCGGGCTGTATGAAGGGGAAGAAATGCGCGATCAAGGTTTTTTTCCACGACAGGAATCGCGGCAAGGGCGCAGGACTGAGGACAGGGTTTGAAAAGGCCGCGGGCGACATAGTGATTGTGCAGGACGCTGATCTCGAGTATGATCCAAGGGATTATCCTAAGCTCTTAGCCCCTATACTGGAGGGAAAGGCCGACGTGGTTTACGGCTCGCGCTTCATGGGCGACTCTCACAGGGTGCTTTTCTTCTGGCACATGATCGGCAACAAGACGCTGACGCTTTTTTCAAACATCCTGACCAACTTAAACCTTACGGACATGGAGACCGGTTACAAGGCGTTTAAGAGCCATGTTCTCAAGGGGCTTAACCTTACGTCCGACAGGTTCGGTTTCGAGCCTGAGATTACCGCAAGGATCGCAAAAAAGCGTTACAGGATATATGAGACGTCCATATCCTACGCTGGCAGGACTTATGAAGAAGGGAAGAAGATAAACTGGAAGGACGGGGTGGCCGCCTTCTGGCATATATTGAGATTCAATCTTTTCAAGTAGGTTGCCTCTAAAAATTAGAAATCGGGAAAAATAGCAAATTTTAGAGGCAGCCTTAAGGGGTGGATGATGATGCAACCGATGTTGCGTCCCGTGAAGATAGGGTTGTTCTTCGGGCTTCTATGCCTTTTGTTCGGCATCTTCTGGGCGGCCTATCTTACCGTAAACCATGAAGGGATTCACCGCGACCTCGCCGATAGGGAGAGGGCGCGGCTTGAGGAGACCTTTTTGTTGTCAAGCCCCAAGGCAAAGCCCGCTCCTCAGCCGCATGAGCACGGCGCTCATCCGCATGACAAGACCGAGGCGCAGACCGTCAAGGCCGAGGCGATACACGGCGACCACGGCGGACATGATAATCCGTTGATCGCCGAGGCGCACGAGCGCCTTACAAGAGGGCACATACACGCGATGGGGCTTGGACTCGTCTCAATAGCGGTATCCTTGATACTCGTCTTTGTCAGCGCAAGGTTGATGATCAAGACATTTGCATCGGCTTGCGTCGGGGTCGGAGGTTTTTTCTACCCGTTCGCGTGGATAATCATGGGTTACAGGACCGCGTCCATCGGGAGCGAGGCCGCCGCTAAATCAGTCGTGCCTATAGTCGCGTTCAGCGTGTCGCTGGTGGCAATCGGCATATTGATAAGCATGTTCTATATCGTCATGGCCATTGTCAAGGCCGATTGACCGGCCTTTCTTGAATGACGGAACTTTATTGAGAACAAACACCGACATGACGATTAATAAATAAGGGAAGGTCTGATTAATTCTTATTTTGTCATTGCGAGCCCAGCACCACTTTGGATTACGAAAGCATGTTGTTTGATAAATTTTCTCGTGCAACAAAGTGGTGCTGGGCGCGGCAATCTCTAAGTTGTTGATTTCCTTGAA
>JACRCE010000049.1 GCA_016213015.1 Deltaproteobacteria bacterium
GCTCTGATTAATTCTCTGGTTTGTCATTCTCGCTCCGCGAAGCAATCTCGTCTTCAAGGAAGTCAACAACTTAGAGATTGCCGCGCCGCCGTTGGGGGCTCGCAATGACGGCTTAACGGAATTAATCAGAAGTTCCCTAACAATCATAGTACAGATAGAACTCATGCGGAACGGGCCTTAATCTTACGGGGTCCGCCTCTTTTTCCTTTTTGTACTCAAGCCACGTGTCTATTACGTCCTTTGTGAAGACGTCGCCCTTCAGGAGGAAGGCATGGTCTTTCTTGAGCGCGTCGAGCGCCTCTTCAAGCGAGCCTGCGGCCGACGGGACCTTGCTGAGTTCCTCCGGAGAGAGGCCGTAGATGTCCTTGTCAAGCGGCTGGCCCGGGTCTATCTTGTTCTGTATACCGTCGAGCCCGGCCATGAGCATCGCGGCAAAGGCGAGGTAGCCGTTGCAGGACGGGTCCGGGAACCTGACCTCTATCCTCTTTGCCTTAGGAGACGGCGAATACATCGGGATCCTGATGGAGGCCGAACGGTTTCTGCTGGAGTAGGCAAGGTTTATCGGGGCTTCGAATCCCGGCACAAGGCGTCTGTAGGAGTTGGTGCCCGGGTTGCAGAAGGCGTTCAACGCCCTTGCGTGTTTCAGGATGCCGCCTATGTAGTACATGGCAAGCTGGCTCATGCCGCCGTACTCGGTGCCTGCAAAGAGCGGCTTGCCGCCCTTCCATATTGACTGGTGCACATGCATGCCGCTGCCGTTGTCGCCGAATATCGGCTTCGGCATGAAGGTAACGGTCTTTTTCCAGCGCTTTGCAACGTTCTTTACTATGTACTTGAACCACATGAGCTTGTCGCCCATCTTGAGGAGGCTGTCGAAGCGCATGTCGATCTCGGCCTGTCCAGCGGTGGCAACCTCGTGGTGCTGTCTTTCTATCTGTATGCCGACCTGCTCCATGACGAGACACATCTCTGTCCTGATGTCCTCCTGAGAGTCTGTCGGAGGAACCGGAAAGTAGCCTTCCTTGTGGCGCGGCTTGTATCCAAGGTTCGGCATCTCCTCCCTGCCCGTGTTCCAGATGCCCTCTTCGGAGTCAATGTAGTAATAGCCGTGGTTTGGCCCCTGGCTGTAACGGATGTCGTCGAATATGAAAAATTCCGGCTCAGGGCCGAAGTAGGCAACGTCGCCTATGCCGGTGGATTTGAGGTATGCCTCGGCCTTTTGCGCGATGTTCCTCGGGTCCCTTGTGTACGACTCTTTTGTTATCGGGTCTACTATATTGCATATCAGACTCAGGGTGGCCGTTTCACTGAACGGGTCCATGACCGCTGTCGCCGGGTCCGGGACCACGAGCATGTCGGAGGCGTGTATCGGCTGCCAGCCGCGGATGCTTGAGCCGTCAAACCCAAGCCCGGCCTCGAAGACCTCCTCGGTCAACTCGCCCACCGGCGTTGAGAAGTGCTGCCAGATGCCGATGAAGTCGAGGAACTTAAAGTCAACCATCCTCGCGTTCTTTTCTTTCGCTAATTTCAATACGTCCTTTGCCGTCATGTTGCCGCCCTCCTTGGGATTTAATATTATTAAGGAACCTCTGATTTATTCTTTTTTTGTCATTGCGAGGAACGCTTTTGCCCAGCGGCATCCTCGTAACTTGCTGATTTGCCTGCGAACACAAGATTCTACGCTGCGCGAGAATGACGAACTGTGAATTAATCAGAGCTTCCTTAACAAAGCCGTCTCAGATGGCCTCTTCGCCCCTCTCGCCTGTTCTTATCCTCACCACCTCTTCGACGCCAAGGACAAAAACCTTGCCGTCGCCGATCCTGCCGGTCTTTGCGGCGTTGACGATGGTCTCAACGACCTTTGCCGCGAACTCCTGTTTTACGACTATCTCCAGCTTTATCTTGGGCAGGAAGTCAACGACGTACTCAGTGCCCCTGTAAAGCTCGGTATGCCCCTTTTGCCTGCCAAAGCCTTTGACCTCGGATACGGTGATGCCCTTGATGCCTATCTCGTTCAAAGCCTCCTTGACCTCGTCCAGCTTGAACGGTTTTATTATGGCCTCTATCTTTTTCATGGAGAAAAGCTCCTTTGCATCAAAAGTGCTCAAAAACTAACATACAAACAGGTCAAAAGTAAATAATTATTCTTTGGTAAATTGCAATATCCATGCCGGATAATTCCGCATAACAATGCCTGCAATTAATAGCCATAAATCAGCTAAGGAAGCTCTGATTAATTCACTAACACGTCATTGCGAGCAACGCGAAGCAATCTCGTCTTCAAGGAAATCAACAACTTAGAGATTGCTTCGCCGCAAAAGCGCGGCTCGCAATGACAGAAAAGGGAATTAATCAGACC
>JACRCE010000050.1 GCA_016213015.1 Deltaproteobacteria bacterium
TATTGCAATGGGAAGTTGCGACGAATGAGCCCAGCACCACTTTGCGTACGATGAAATTTGTCAAGCAACTTGCTTTCGTAATCCAAAGTGGTGCTGGGCGCAGTTCCAAGCGACGAGACAACAAAGCAGATGCGGCTTTTTGAGCAGCCTGCTATCATCCGCCGTATGCGTATTCCCTCCCGTCGGTATGCTTGGCTATCATCTCGGAAAGCGAGAGCATCAGTTTTTCGTTGATGTTCATTGAGGCCGTCCTTGCGAAATACAGCCCCTTCGACTCGGCGCATGCCTTGAACAGTATGTCTATGTCATAGAGCGTTTCCACGTGATCGGCGGCGAACCCAAGCGGCACCACGATGACCCCCTTTTTACCCGTCTTATGCGCGCCCTCAATGGCCTCCTCCACGGAAGGCCCCATCCAATCGCGCGGCCCGGCGCCCTTGCTCTGATAGGCCACCTTGTAATCAACGCCCATTTTTCCGACTATGCGGTCAACGGTCTGATGCACCTGCATCTCGTAAGGGTCTCCCTCAAGCGCGACCCTCGCGATGCTGTGCGAGCTGAAGATGACAAGGGCATCCTTCCTGTTTTCAAAACGCTCGAGCTCCTTCTCGACATTCTCGATGATCGCCTTTATGAACAGCGGCCTCAGATGCCAGTTCTTGATGAACTCGACCTTCATGCCCGCGCCAAGCTCCTTGACCGCGACGGCAACGTCGTCGTCATATCCGCCGCTCGTGGCAAGCGTCGTAAAGGGCGACATTATCACGGCGATGGCGCGCTCAACCCCGTCAGCGGCCATCTCCTTGAGCGTGTCCTTGATGAACGGATGCCAGAAGCGCATCCCGACGTAACCCTTATAATCAATGCCCCACTGCGCCTTGAGCGTTGACCGTATGGCGTCGGCCTGAGCGCGGGTTATGTCAAGGAGAGGAGAGCGGCCTCCGATGAGCCTGTATCTTTCCCGTATCTTTTCTATCACCTCAGCGGAAAGCGGCCTGCCCTTGAAGATATTTTTCAGGAAAGGCTCGCAATTATCAACCGAGTCGGCCCCGCCGAAGGCAAGCAACACGAACGCTGTTTTTTTAGTCGCTGTAGTCATCCCGTCTCCTCTTGATTAGCAACTACTTATGGAAGCTCTGATTAATTCACTAACACGTCATTGCGAGCAACGCGAAGCTATCTCGTCTTCAAGGAAATCAACAACTTAGAGATTGCTTCGCCGCAAAAGCGCGGCTCGCAATGACAGAAAAGGGAATTAATCAGACCTTCCTTATTATTATCTTGTGCTCAACTCATGTACGCAGTCGACCACTGCCCGCACGCCGTCAACCGGTGTGCCGAGTATGATGCCGTGCCCGAGGTTGAAGATATGCCCTGGTCTGCCTCCGGCCATGTCGAGTATCTCCTTTACGCGCCGCCTGATCTCCTTGACCGGCGCAAAGAGAACGGCCGGATCGAGGTTGCCCTGAATCCCGCGCTCATAACCGATGGTCTTCCACGCCTCGTCAAGACGAACGCGCCAGTCCACGCCTGTAACGTCTCCCCCCGCCTCTTTCACTATGTCGAGATACGTGCCCGTGTTGGCGCTGAAGTTGATGAACGGCACGCCTTTGTTGACCGACTCGATCACCTTCTTCGTGTAAGGAAGGGCAAACCTCCTGTAGTCCTCGGGACCAAGGCATCCGGCCCAGCTGTCGAAAAGCTGCACCGTCTCGGCCCCTGCCTCTATCTGGGCGTTGAGATAAACGATGATAACGTCCGTTATCTTGTTCATCAGGGCGTCCCATGCCGCCGGGTCCGAATACATGAGCGACTTGGTATGCACGTAGTTCTTCGACCCTTCGCCCTCTATTATATAGCTTGCAAGCGTGAACGGCGCGCCGGAAAAGCCGATGAGCGGAATACGGCCATTCAACTCGGCCTTGACCATCTTTATGGCCTTGAGAAGATACGGCACGTCATCAACGGGGTTTGTCACGCGTATCGCGGCGATGTCCTTTGCCGAGCGCACCGGATTTTTTATCACCGGCCCTTCGTTCTTTGCGAACTCAAGCTGTATGCCCATGCCCGGAAGCGGCAGGAGTATGTCCGCGAATATTATGGCCGCGTCAAGCTCGAACGCCTTGACCGGCTGGAGCGTAACCTCGCAGGCGATCTCAGGGGTGCGGCACATCTCAAGAAACGAGTGTTTTTCCCTGATGGCCATGTACTCCTTCATGTAGCGGCCCGCCTGACGCATCAGCCACACCGGCGTGTGTCTTGCAGGCTGCAGGCGGCATGCCTTGAGGAATGTGTCGTTTACCATGAAGATACCTCTTTCATATTTTCATTTACACCGTCGGCTACGATACCGAATCCTTTATTATAATGACAATCAAACGCCTTTTCAATCTATTTAGGGAGCCTGCTACTCCCTCACGTAGCCAAAGAGCAACGCACCTACCGCAAGGAACAGGACGTTCGGAAACAACGCCGCCACGAGCGGAGGCACTACTCCGGCAACGCCGAGCGACTTGGCTATAGCGAACACCACCCAATAGCCGAAGGCTATCACCATGCTCATCCCGATGCCCACGGCTATGCCGCTTGTCCGTCCAGTCCTCAGCAAGGCAAACGATATGCCGACAAGCGCCATTATAAAGTTGACGAGCGGGAAGCTCGCCTTGGCGTAGAGTTCCATCTTGTATCTTGTCGCGTTGTAGCCGTCGGCAACTAGCCGCTCAACGTATCTTTTAAGCTCGAAAAAACTCATGTTCTTATGCATGTTTTCAGCCCCGGCAAGCGATTCAGGGGGGAATATCCCGTTTATAGGCAGGTTGGACGTCTCTTTAACCATTGCCCTTCCCTTCGCCGGGAAACTCCATTGCTCGGCCTTGTCCGCAACCCATGCGTTGCCTTGCCATGCGGCTGAACGCGCATTTATCCGGCCTTTAACGGTAAACGGCCTTTCCACCTCGTAAAGGGTTATGCCGTGGACTTCGTTTTTTCTCATGTCGAACTGGCGGATGTTCAATATCCCTTCGGGCGTCCTGAGCCACATCCCGGTTGCGCTCAGCGTCCGGCCTTGGCCGCCGGACCAACCGGCCTTCAGATTATCGGCGGCCCTCATGGCCCAAGGGGTTACGTATTCGTTCATCACAAGCACTCCGATGCTGATGACCGCGCCCGCAAAAAGAAGCGGCAATAGCACGCGGGCAAGCCGCACCCCTCCGGCCTTCATCGCGGTTATTTCGTTATTACGCTTGAATTGGCCAAGAGAGATGAGCGTGGAGACCAAGACCGCAATCGGCGCGGTCTGCGACAGGATGAACGGAACCTTGTACAGGAAGAAGGCCGTTGCGCTCGCGGCCGGGACCCCGCGCTTCATAATGGCGTTCATGTTCTCGAACACGTCCACCATCAAAAATAAAAGCACGAAGGCGAGCATTGCAAGGACAAAGAGCCTCACGAATTCAGAGAGTATGTAGCGTTGAAGTATCTTCACTAAACTCCCCCTACCCCCTCTTTATAAAAGAGGGGGGGTATTTTACTTACCCTTCCCTGACTTTAACCTTACGGCCAGACCGGCTATCGAGGCAAAGGCAGACCTGTCCCTGGCGGCCTGATAAAATACATAGACGCCGATGCAGGCGAAAATGATGTCAGACCCCCAAACCGCAAGATACGGGTTCAAACGCCCGTTCTCGCCGAGCGCCTCGAGCGCGGTTGACGCTACGTAGTAGGCCAGCGTAACTCCAAGGGCGACGCTGAAACCGGCGCTACGCGCTTGACGCGCCTTTTGTATGCCGAGCGGCACACCGAGCAACGCAAAGACTATGACCGAGGCCGGAAGGGCAAACCTCTTATGAAGGTCAATCAAGTATGGCGCCGCGTTTTCACCCTTTGCGCCTGCGGCCTTTGCCTTGGCCATCAGTTCTCCGGCGTAGAGCTCCCTGTTTGATCTGCCCGAACTCCTTCCGTCGCCTATGGAGCCGAGGTCGAGCGTGTAAACCGAGAAATCCACGATGTTATACTCCCCCTTGCCCGCGCCCTGCCTGTGGATCGTGCCGTCAAAGAGTTTGAAGTATATGGCCGCGTCGTCGCTTGAAACGGCGAGCGCCCCTTTTCCGGCAAAAAAGATATTCGCGGAGCCTTTCGACTCCTGCGCCAAGAATATGCCCTCCATCTCGCCCGTATCCTGAGACACCCTGTCAACGTAGAGGGTAAACCCCGCAAAGCGGTCGTAAAAGGTCTTCTCTTCGATGGACGAGGCAAGGGCGTTCCTTGACGCCTCGAAGAGGAGTTTCTTGATGTTATTGTTGCCCCACGGAAAAAGGATGATGGTCGCAACCACGGTCAGAGCAACGGCGATGGACGCGGCGAAGGCCACGGGCTTCATAAGCGTGAAAAGGCTCATGCCCGACGCCTTCATCGCCGTCAACTCGCTGTCCGAACTCAACCGCCCGAAGGCCGCAAGCACGGCTATGAGAAATGAGATCGGTATCGTGTATATCAGGAACGACGGCATGACGGACAGGACGAATTGCAGGAGATACGCCGCGCCCACGCCTTGAACCACGGCCAGTTCGATGAGCTTCATCACCTTGCTAAGGAGCGCCGTGGCGGTAAGTATGAAAATGCTCAGGGAGAACGGAACGGCTATCTCAAGGAAGATGTACCTGTTTAATACCTTTGGCCTCATACCCTGAGGATGATACTATAAAGCACGGCGACCGACAACCGGATTGTTTATCCGCATAAAACCGAAACGTAAGCGTCCTCATCGGCCCCCCGGCCCTCTTTCCCTCCTGCCTACCCACAGGGCAAACCCTGCTGCAAGCGCAAGCAGTACGACCACGACTGCTATTACGGCAGGCCACGCAGGGGCGTTCCACTCGGCGCGGGCCTTGGCGCGCGCCTCTTTGTCCACCCTGTAATACTTCATCGCGTTATTTACCATCGCGTTGGGCTTGACGTTGGCTATCCATCCGTGAAAGAGCGCGAACGCCACCGGATGATACCCCCAGACTAAAGGGGCGTCCCTCTGGGTCAGGTCGGTCATCCGCCTTATCACCTCGCCCCGCTCAGGCGTGGAGTCCATGTTCTCCATCTTCCTGAACATGGCGTCGAACTCCGCGCTCGAATAGTTGGCCACGTTCTCGCCCTGATACTTGACCTTTGAGGCCGCGCTCGAAAGGAGAAAAAAGAAGTTTTCCGGATCGGGATAGTCGGCGTTCCACCCCCATGAGAAGAACTGGAAATCGCCCTTCAACATCTTCTCCTGAAAGCGGTTGTAGTCGGTGGTGCGGTTTTCAAGCTGTATGCCGATGGCCTTGAACTTTTTTATATGCCAGCTGATGACCGAGGCCGAATCAACGCCTGTCCACGGGTTGTCGAAGGTTATCGTAAGGGCGGAGCCGTCCTTTCCGCGGCCTTCGGGAAAGCCGGCCTGAGCCATGAGTTTTTTTGCGTGCTCTATGCTTTTTCTCTTGGGGCGTTTGCCTGCCTTGTCCCATTCATAGACATAAGGGTTAAACGATTTCACCCCGTCCACGTAGCCGAATATCCCCGGTGCGACAATGGAGTGAGCCGGCAGCCCGCGGCCGTTGTTGAATATCTCTATATACTCCTCGTAGTCCAATGCTATGGATATGGCCTGCCTCAAGGCGCGTCTGTCGGCTCCATATCCGCCTACCACGTCGTCCGTCATATTAAAACCCGCGTAATAGGACGACGGCCTCACCGACGTCAGGAGCCTTATGCCTTTGTCCTTCATCTCGCCTGTGAGCGCGGCGCCTCCGGAGTCGGTCATGGCAACGGCCTGATCAAAGCTGTCCGAGGTTATCCCTGAGTTGTCGTAGTAGCCCTGCAGGAATTTGTTCCAGCGCGGAATGGCCTCCTTTTCAAGCTTGAAAACCAGTTTGTCAATGAACGGAAGCCTTTTCCCAGCGTCCTTCAACAGCCCGGCCTCCGTGTCCCCGGCCTCGCCGGAGTCAGGGTAAGTCTCAACGCGGAAGTTTAAGTTTTTCTCCAGCACCATCTCCATATTAGGGTTGAACTCGGCCATTGCGTAAGGCCCTGTGCCGATTGGGAAGCGATTGAGCGTGATGTTTTTATCAATAAGCGCGGCCTGAGCGTAGAACTCGTGCGCCTCTTTCGGAACCGGCGCAAAAAACGGCATTGCAAGCCAGTAGATGAACTGCGGATACCTTGTCTTGAGTATTATCCTGAACGTATAGTCGTCAACGCGCTCAACCCCGGGCAAAGGATAAACGCCGTAGTCAATGGCCGCCGCTTTTTTTCCGTTTCTCTTCTTTTCAGTTTCAATGGCCGACCTCAATACCCTCGAATATTCGCCGAGGCCCAATATGTATTTTTCAAGTATCGGGAGTATAGGGCTTTCGATCCGCGGGTCGGCAAGACGCTTTATCTGGAAGATGAAATCGTCGCTCCTGACCTCCCGCGTCCCTCTTGCCGGAAAATCCTTTATGTCCCTTATGCGGCGGACGTCGGAGCCGGAAAGGTCGGCGTATAGCAAGGCGCCTTTGGCGTCCTTCGCAAACGCGGGATGGTCTTCATACAAAAGCCCCTTTTTTATCCTTATTTCGTAAACCGCTCTGTGCACCCGCTCAGGCGGCGCATCGTCGGAAAGCCTTTTGCCCGACCTGTCGTAATACACGGGCCTTGGGACTTCCTCAGCGGTGAGCGGGATGAGCGTATACGGACGTTTCAGGTAATGATACTGCAATGGAGGCTCGTATATCTGGGCAAGCACGTCATACTCATCGGAGCTGTAGGACTTCGCGGGGTCGAGGTGCTTGGGCGGCTCCGCAAAACTGGTGTAAAATACGTTTGTATCCTTGTTCGCGCCTCCGGCCTCCTCAGATGCGCGGTACGGGTTATTCGGCGAGGAGCATCCGGCAACAATCAGGATCAAAAAAACGACGGCAATGGAATATAACTTGAATTCTCTCATTATAATGTCGTTGGACGCTTCCCTTGTTCAAGAAACGGTCATAATTGACGATATGTATATAAGGATTAGTACCACGGGCGAACCGCCACGGTCAACCTGCCTTTTTTTAAATACAGTGAACCGTGCTCCGTAAGGGCTTCGTTTTTTCACGGTCACGGCTCGCTGTATTATCACGGTACGCCCTTGACAATACCCATGACGGTACGATATACTTGATTAATTTTCTGCCAAGAGAAGCCCAATCCCGATACTACAAGGTGTGAAATGACGAAAAAGAACAACGCAAGCAGCGGCAACCATACCGTAAACCTCAACAACGCCGCGGCCGGAGCCGACCTTACGAGTCTCATAGACATAGGCAAGGAGAAAGGTTTTCTCACGTATGACGAGATAAACGACGCCTTTCCACAAGAAAACTTCTCGGTCGAGGAGATGGACAACCTGCTTGAGACGCTGGGGGATATGGGCATTGACGTAGTCGATACGGCTTCAAAGGACGACGCCCCTGCGCCGGCCGGCAACAAGGAAGAGAGCCTCGAGTCCGAGAGGGTTGAAGACCCTGTGCGGATATATATGCGCGAGATGGGCGCGGTTCCGCTTCTGAAAAGGGAAGAAGAGATAACCTATGCAAGGAGGATCGAGGAGGCCAGAGGCGAGTTGAGAAGGCTCACCCTCGGTTCCACCTTTGCCATAAGAGAGGTGCTGAGAACCGTCGAACGTATAAAAAACGGCAGAGGTTCGGTACGGGAGCTGATAGAAGAGGTTGACGAGGTAAATCAGTTCGACGAATCTTATGCCGAAGAGGTGGTGGCGCGGTTTGAAAAGCTCAAAAGAAGGAAACCCCAGAGCGCCTTCAAGCTCCTCAAGGAGGAAAACCTCAACGCCAATATCACGCGCAGGATAGTAAAACGCATAGTGCGTCTCGATCACCTGACCGAACGCGAGGAGTCCAAGAGAGGGCCTAAAAAGGCCGAGAGGGCAAAACTTCGCATAAGGCGCATCTTCAAGCGCGTCGAGATGAAGCGGCAGGAGCTCAAAGAGCTTGCCAACGTGGTCAAGGTGCACGACTACAACATGTGGGAGGCCAAGCAAAAACTGATCGAGGCCAACCTCAGGCTCGTCGTCAGCATCGCAAAGCGCTACGTCAATCTCGGGCTCAAGTTCTCGGATCTCATACAAGAGGGCAACATCGGCCTGATGAAGGCCGTTGACAAGTTCGACTACAAGAAGGGCTACAAGTTCTCCACCTACGCGACGTGGTGGATACGCCAGGCCATAACCCGCTCGATAGCCGATCACGGCAGGACCATCCGCATACCCGTGCACATGATCGAGACCATCAACAGGCTCCTTCAGACCTCGCGCCAGCTCCTTAAAGAGCTTGGCAGGGAGCCGTACCCCGAGGAGATCGCCGAGCGGATGGACATACCCATCGCCAAGGTCAGGCGCATCCTCCGTTTGATGAAGCAGACACTCTCGCTTGAAACGCCCATCGGCGACGACGAAGAGAGCTCCCTCGGGGACTTCATAGAAGACGAAAAATCGCCCTCCCCGTCCGACGCGGCCATTGAAAAGGACTTGTCCGACCAGACCAACCTTGTGCTTGAAAGCCTCAGTGCGCGGGAGGAAAAGGTCTTGAGGATGCGCTTCGGCATAGGAGAGAGGCAGGACTACACCCTTGAAGAGGTCGGCAAGGTCCTCGGCGTTACAAGAGAGCGCGTCAGGCAGATCGAGGCAAAGGCCATAAGAAGGTTAAGACACCCCACGAGGTCCAAGCTATTGAAGGGCTTCAGCGAAGGATAAGGGGAACTTCCGATTAAGGAAGCTCTGATTAATTCGCCGACCCGTCATTCTCGCGCAGCGTAGAATCTCGTCTTCAAGGAAATCAACAACTTAGAGATTGCCGCGCCGCGAAAGCGCGGCTCGCAATGACAAAATAAGAATTAATCAGACCTTCCTTAATTTCATCTATGGCTGTCAAAACAACGCGATGACGGCGCGGCAACAGCAATTTGCGCCTTCTCCCCAAGGGGACCTTTGCATAACCGCATAAAGAACGAGCTTGTCATTGCGAGGAGCGGTTTTTTGCGACGCGGCAATCTCGCAGCTCGCTGATTTACCAAAAGACGAGATTGCTTCGCCGCAAAGGCGCGGCTCGCAATGACGGCTTGTTATCTTTATTTTTTGACTTATGCAAAGGTCTCCTCCCCAAGGGGAGAAGGCGCAATGAATCAACGGCGTCCGGTTACGGCCATGCCGCCGGTACGACAGGGAGCTTCAACGACTCTATAAGCGCGCTATCAATCCTCGGCACGGCCGCAAGGAGCTTTTTTGTGTATTCGTGCCTTGGCCGGGCGAAAATCTCTTCAACGTTGCCGTGCTCAACTATCTTGCCGTCGTACATTACGGCCACCTCGTCGGCCATGTACTCCACCACGCCGAGGTCGTGGGTTATAAAAAGCATAGCTATCCCCATATCGAGCTGTATCGACTTGAGGAGATTCAATATCTGCGCCTGCACCGACACGTCGAGCGCGGAGACCGCCTCGTCGCACACGATGAATTCAGGCTCGACCGCAAGCGCGCGCGCAATGCCTATCCTCTGGCGCTGTCCGCCGGAAAATTCATGCGGATAACGGTTGAGCGCGTCATATCCAAGCCCGACGCGCTCCAGTACCGAGGCGGTCTTCGCAATCCTCGATCTCCTCGACATTTCCGGGTAAAGTATTTCGAGTCCTTCCCCGACCGTATTCATTATGGTGCGCCTCGGGTCGAGGGACGAATACGGGTCCTGAAATATCATCTGCATGCGCCTTCGGAGCGGCCTTAGCTCACCCTCTTTCATGGCGCAAAGGTCTTTACCCATATAAAGCACCTCTCCGGCGTCCGGCGTTATCAGTCTTATGATGGACTTGCCCGCCGTGGACTTGCCGCACCCTGACTCGCCCACGAGCGCAAGGGTCATCCCCTTGCGTATCGAAAGGCTTATGCCGTCAACGGCCTTGACGTGGCCCACGACCCTCTTAAACAGCCCCCTGCGTATCGGATACCATGTCTTTAAGTTCCTTACCTCAAGGAGCACGGGCCGTTCATTGTGCGTCTTGTCAAGCGGCGCCGGTACGCCCTCGGCTGACGCGACGAGACGCGCAGACCGGCTTGCCATGAAGGGCGCGTCGTATAAATGGCAGGCAACCGGATGGCCGTGTTCCTGTCCGCGTAGGACGAGTTCAGGCTCTTTTTGAGCGCAACCGGCCATCTCCCTCGGGCATCTGCCGGAGAAGCGGCAACCGGACGGATACGAGGCCGCGTCCGGGACAGAGCCGCGTATAGCGTCGAGCGCATGTGTTCGTTGTCCGGCAACCGGCATCGAGCGCAGGAGTTTGATCGTATACGGGTGCAAAGGCTTTGAAAATAGCGTCTTCACGCTTCCGGCCTCGACAATCTTGCCCGCGTACATGACCCCGACCTCGTCCGCGTTTTTATAGACGAGCGCCATGTTATGAGTGATGAGCAGAACCGCCATGCTCGTCTCGGATTGCATCTCTTTTATCAGACGGACTATTCCCTCCTGTATGGTAACGTCAAGGGCGGTAGTAGGCTCGTCCGCTATGAGCAGTTCCGGCTTGCAGGCAACGGCCATCGCGATCATCACCCTCTGGCGCTGGCCGCCTGATAAGGTGTGCGGGTATGCGCGATAGATGCGTTCAGGCTCGTCAAACCCGACGCGGGAGAGCATGGCGACGGTTATCACCCGCGCATCCTGCTTTGACGCCTTTTGATGGAGCCTGATGCCCTCGGCCACCTGCTCTCCAACGCAGATGACAGGGTTTAACGAGGTCATCGGCTCCTGAAATATCATGGACACGCGCATGCCGCGCACCTGACGCATCGTGCTTTCGTCAAGAGAGGTCAACTCCTCGTTGCCGAGCCTGACCTTGCCGCCTTCGATCCAGCCGGAATGACGGTCAATAAGGCCGATAATGGAGAGCGCTGTTACGGACTTGCCGCACCCGGACTCGCCAACGAGCGCGAAGGTGGAGCCTTTCCTGATGCCGAACGACACCCCGTCAACGGCGCGCGCGACGCCTGATGAACTCCTGAAATAGGTCTTCAGGCCGATTACTTCGACCACGGGCGTCTGACTCTCTTTCATCTGTTCCTCAACCTCGGATCAAGCGCGTCCCTAACCGCGTCGGCGAAGACGTTGGCGGGCAGGACGAGAAAGAACATGCCCGCGAACGCGCCCGCGAGGTTCCACCAGACGACCGGGGCGCGGGACAGTTCAAGCCTCGCCGTGTTTATCATGTTGCCCCAACTGCCCGTCTGAGGCCCGACGCCTATGCCGATGTAGCTCAATACGGCCTCGGCAAGCACGAGAGAGCTGAACTGCAAAACGAACGTTATTACCACAAGGTGCATGAGATTCGGCACGACGTGCGCATAGATTATCCTGAGCTTTCCGGCGCCGAGCGCCCTTGCGGCCTGCACGTACTCAAGCTCCCTGAGCTTTAACGTCTCGCCGCGTATGAGCCTGCAAAGGTCCGTCCACGACGTTATCCCCAATATCAGGCAGAGCCACATCAGCCTGTCGTTCGGCACGAATACGCCGAGCACGACGTCGTCCGGCGCAACAGAGCCGCCCTGATAGCCCCTGTTCCCGAAAAGAAGCATGAATGCCACAATGAGGAGTACCCCGGGTATGGAGGCAAGGGTGGTATACACGTACTGGATTACGTCGTCAATCACGCCCCCGAAGTATCCCGCGATTACGCCGAAGAATATGGCGAACGGTATGATGATTATCGTGGCTCCGGCGCCGATGATGATCGCGGTGCGCACGCCCTTTACCGCCATGTAGAGCACGTCGCTCCCCACCTTGTCCGTGCCGAGAAGATGGATGCCCGGATATTTCAACGGCGCATATTCGCGCCTCACCTCTCCAGATGCAAGTAGTGCGTTTTCCTTTGTAAAAAGACGCGAGGCCAAGGGAGAAGAGTATGTCTTCTCCTGAGCGAGTCTTAATCCTCCGAGCGCCCTGTCAAGCAGGCTCAGGGCCTCGGGGCTGTAGATGCGCCCGTTGTTGCCTGCGGCGACATCGGAGTCGAGCGCGTCCCTCCAGCGTACGCTGTCCATGAGCGCCACCCCGGCGTATATCGCAAGCACGGTAAGCGCGGCCATCGTGAGGCGTCTTTTCCTTAATTCGCGCAACACATCCGCGGCCTGTCCCGCTCCGCGCGTCTTTACGACGAAGTACGCTCCGGCCGCGACAAGCAGATATACGAAAAGATCGGTTGCGAGAATTATCGGCATAAACTCACTTTAGCCAAGCCTGATGCGCGGGTCAAAGAGCGTATAGCTTATGTCGGTCAATATCAGGCCAACTATATAAAGTATGGAGCCGAGATAGACCATTGACCTCACGACGGCGAAGTCCTGCGACTGTATGGCGTCTATGGTGAAGCTCCCGAGGCCGGGTATCGCAAAGAACGTCTCCATCAAGAGGCTCCCGTAGAAAAGAAACGGTATGGATACGACCACGTTAGTCAGCACCGGTATCATGGCGTTCCTGAGGCCGTGCTTGAAAAGAACCGTGCCTTCGGATAACCCCTTTGCCCGTGCCGTTCGTATGTAGTCGCGCCCCATCTCCTCGAGAAAGACCGTCCGATAAAACCGCACGCCGACGCCCATTGAGCTTATGACGCCGATGACCACGGGAAGCACAAGGAACTTGAATGAGTATATCCCAGTGTCATAGCCTGAGATGGGAAAGAGTTTGAAGACCTTGCCTAACATGAACTGCCCTGCGATGATGTAGAACAGCGTAGAAACGCTCATCATCACCACGGACAGGACGACCACGGCGAGGTCTAAGACACTCCCCCTCCAGTACGCGAGCATCATGGCTATGAATATCTCGACAATCAGGCCCGCCATGAAGATCGGTATGCTCACCGCAAGGCTCGGCCACATCCTGTTTCTTATCTCAAGCCCTATGTTGATATTGTTCCTGTCGGACCTGCCGAAGTCGAACCACAACAGCGGCGCCGACTTCTGGAAAAACACCGTCTGAGTGAACATGGCCGTTCCCGACGCGCCGGTATTGACAAAGGCGGGACGGTCGTAACCGTGCTCCCTCTTCCAGTTTTCAATCGCGTCAACCGTTACGTTCTTCTCCCCAAGCATCCTTCGCGCCATGTCGTCCGGCGTATTGATCTGAAAAAAGAGCGCGGCCGTGAGCATGTTTACCCCGAGGATTATCGGAATGGCGTACAGTAAGCGTCTTATTATGTAGGTGAGCATAGGCAGGTTGTTAAACGACGGCTGTGAGCGTTGCCCTTGCGTCAACGGCTGAGGCGCCTTTTCTGTAGACGATGAGAGGGTTTATTTCCAGCTCCGTAATCTCCGGGTTCTCCTCCATTATCCGCGACACCTTCATTATCACGTCGGCTATCGCGTCGAGGTCCTTAAAACCCCCTCCCCGCGCGCCGGTAAGGAGACCAAAGCCTTTCACCTCGTTCATCATCTCAAAGGCGCCTTCCCTGTCTATCGGCGAGAGGGCGAAGGTAACGTCCTTTAGTATCTCGACGGCAAGACCGCCGGTTCCGAACATCACAGCCGGGCCGAACACCGGGTCCCGTATCGCGCCGACTATGACCTCGACGCCCCTCGGGGCCATCTCCTCTATGAGAAAACCTTCTATCACCGCCTGCGGCGCGTCGTCCGCGACGTTAAGCATTATTTCAAAGAGACCGTCTTCGACGTTTTTCGCGTTGTGCATCCCCAAGGCCACGCCGCCCGCCTCGCTCTTATGCGTCAGTTCCCTTGATATGACCTTGAGCGCCAGCGGGTAGGTAAGGGTGTCGGCCACGGCCTTTGCCGTTTCCCTGTCCCTGATCACCTTAAACCTCGGCACGGGTATCGAGTATGCCTTGAGTATGGTCTTTGTCTCAGGCTCGGTAAGCGTTCGCCTTAGCGCCCCGCGCGCCTCTCGTATAAGCGCGTCTATCACGCTCGCGGTCTTATTCATTCCTTGCCTGACGGCGCGTCGGCTTTCTTTCGCGCCCCTTCCTGAAAGCAGCGTCCTTTGCAAGTATCGAGGCGGCCCGCACCGCCGACTCGGGCGTAGAAAAGACCGGCAGACCCGCGCCGGTAAAAAGCCTTGATTTGTCCCTTGAGTACTCGCCTCCGGGAGAGCATATTATTACGGGCTTGCCCGATTCATCGGCCTTTACGGCTATTCCCCGCGCAAGACCGTCGGTAAGTCCTGGCGGCCCCCACAACGCGGCAACGATTGCAACGTCGTAATCGTCCCCTGCCATCGTCTTTTCAAGCGACGAGGCGAACCATTCATCCGTGGCGCTGCCGGTCAGGTCAAGCGGATTGCCAACCGCGAAGTACGGAGGGAGCATGGAGGAGAGGCCGTCCTCCACTTCCTTTTTAAGCGGGACGGCCTCAAGCCCGCGCCGGGCGCACTCATCCGCAAGCGCCACGCCGACGCCGCCGCCGTCGGTGATTATCATTACCCTTGCCCCGCCCGATGGCCGCGCCTTGGCCGCTCCAAAAACCTTGCAGGCCGCGATGAACTCCTCGTAGCCGTCCAACTCGATTATGCCCGCCTTCTTAAAGGCCGCCTTGTATATCTCATAACGCCCGGCTATGGACGCGGTATGAGAGAACGTTGCGCGTTGTCCCGCCCCTCCTCTGCCCGCCTTTACAGCCATCACCGGTTTTTTCGCGGCGCATCTCGCTGCGGCCTTGATAAACCGTTGCCCGTCAACGACCGCCTCCAGATACATGGCCACGGCCGATGTATGCTCGTCGTCGGCAAGAAATTCAAGAAGATCGGATTCGTTTACGTCGGATGAGTTGCCGTAGCTTATTACCCTTGCGATGCCGGTGGACTCGGAGGCCAGCTCGTCCATAGCCGTTACGGCGAAGGACCCGCTCTGGGACACCACGGACAGGTGGCCCGTCCCCGGGCGTTTAATCCTCTCAGGGGGGATGAAAAACGTATCGAGCCTCGATACCGTGTCGTATATGCCCATGCAGTTCGGACCGATTATCCTCATGCCCGTCTTTACGGCAAGCGATTTGAGTTCCCGCTCCAGAGCCTGACCCGCCTCTCCAGCCTCGGAAAAACCACCGCCGATGACTATTGCCCCACGTACGCGAGAGGCGGCCTCTTCAAGCGCCTGAGCAACGGCAAAGGCTGGGAGAGCGACTATGGCGACGTCAACGGCCTCACCTATCGCGCCGATTGACGGATAACATTCATATCCCTTGACCGATGAATACTTGGGGTTTACCGGATAGATGCGCCCCTGAAAACCGGACGAGGCAAGGCTGTCCATTATTATGCCTGAAATCTTGCCGCTCGCCTCGGTTGCGCCGATAACGGCAACCGTTTCGGGTTTGAAGAAAAAATTCGGGTCTGCGCCGCTTGACATGCAATATGCTCTCCGGCCATGTTTTCACTAAGTAACCTCTGATTTATTCTTTTTTTGTCATTGCGAGGAGCGCTTTTGCGACGCGGCAATCTCGTAACTTGCTGATTTGCCTACGAACACGAGATTGCTTCGCTTCGCTCGCAATGACGAACTGTGAATAAATCAGAGCTTCCCTAAGTTATACACCAGCGCTAAATACAAATCAACGGCTTGCGACCGTTACGATAAACGCCATGAGCGCGGCAATCCATGCCGTAGCCCTCATAAGCCTCACGGCGTTGAGCGCGGAGCGGATGTCAGGCGCGGCAAACTCCGCGCCTATCAACGGTTTTTCGCTCCTGACCCCGTTATACGACAATGGCCCGCCGAGCGCAACGCCGAGGGCGCCGGAGGCGCTCGCCTCCGGCCTGCCGGAGTTGGGGCTTTGGTGGTTCCCACCGTCCCTCATCCATATCCTGAGCGAAGAGCGCCAGTCAAGCCCGAGTATGAACGAGGCAACCACCATGATGAGCGCGGTCAGCCTTGCCGGAACCAGATTGGCCGCGTCGTCTATTCTCGCCGAGGCCCAACCGAAGTATTGATAGCGTTCGTTCCTGTATCCGAGCATGGAATCGAGCGTGTTGACCGCCTTATACGCCAACATGCCCGGGGCTCCGCCGAGCGCGAAATAAAACAGAGGCGCAACCACGCCGTCCGACGTGTTCTCGGACACGGTCTCTATGACCGCCCTCAGCATCCCCTTTTCATCGAGGTCTTGCGTATCCCTGCCAACGATGCAAGAGAGCTTCTTTCTCGCATCGGGAAGGTCTTCGGCCTTGAGGGCATTGATGACGCTCATGGCCTCATCGCTCAACGAGGTTATAGCCAGTCCAGACCATATTACATAGACCGTAACCGCGAACAGCAGCCATTGGGAGTAAGACGCCGCAATCGTCAGAGCCGTCTGAGCAAAAACGTATACGAGGCCGATTACGACCAACGCGGTCAATGCGCCGAAAAGGCGCGCCCTCCATCGAGGCGCACCCGTGGTGTTGAGATATTTATCAAGGAAAGCGATAAGTCGGCCGATCCAGCGCACCGCATGAGGCATCCATGCCGGGTCGCCGATTATAACGTCGAGCAGGATGGCCCATACAAGGGCAAGGGCCGTAATCTCCGGTGAAAGGGCAGGCGGCATCTCTTAAAGACCCATTATCCGATATATCTCTGTGATATCCACGTGCCCGGCTACGGTGTCGGCAAGCAGGTCAATGGACTCCTCCACGATTACGCTAAAGGGCCTTTGACCGGCCTCGCGGCTGATCCCCTTTTTCTTCCTGAGCCGGCCAACGAGCGATTGCGTAAAGCGGTCGTTGTCGAATATGCCGTGGATATACGTGCCCCAGAGCATGGAACCAACGACTGCCGCGCCGTCGCCCACATCCACGTTTGTCCCGCCCCTCTTGGTTATCGTCGCAAACGGCGCGTCATTTACTTGGGTCTCGCCCGCATGTATCTCATAGCCTTTGATGTCGAACTGCGCGCCGAAAAGAGAGGCCATTGCCTTCACCTCAAAGGTCTTTTTGTCCCTTTCAAGAACGGTATCGGCGTTTATAAGACCAAGCCCTTGAGCGTAGGCCGACCCGGACTCGACGCCATAAGGGTCTTTTACGCTTGTGCCGAGCATCTGAAAGCCGCCGCAGATGCCTGCAATCATGGCTCCGCTCCGGTGCGCCTTTTGTATCGCCGTCTCAAGGCCGCGCTCTCTGAGCCAGTTCAAGTCGCCAAGCGTGTTTTTCGTGCCCGGGATTATCACCATGTCAGCGCCCTTAAGGTCGGCATGCTCAGGGTGTTCAACGAAGCTCAATCGCACGTTGTCAATGCCCTTGAGCGGATCGAAGTCCGTGAAGTTGGATATGCGCGGCAGTTTTATAACGGCTATAACGACGACGCCTTGTCCATGACCGGAGCGGCCATGTTCCGCCTCAAGCGCGACGCTGTCCTCGTCAGGCAGGCGAAGCCCCTTTATATACGGGACAACGCCGAGCACCGGCCTTTGCGCGCGCTCGTTCAGCGCCTCGATGCCCGGCGCAAGAAGGGTCGAATCCCCGCGAAACTTGTTTATGATAAAGCCCTTTACCAGTTCTTTTTCCTCGTCCGTCAGGAGCGCCATCGTGCCGAGGAGCGAGGCGAATACGCCGCCCCTGTCTATGTCTCCGACGATGAGCACGGGCGAGCCGATCATAAGCGCCATGCCCATGTTTGCTATGTCGTTTTCCCTCAGATTTATCTCGGCAGGGCTTCCCGCGCCCTCGATGACTATTACGTCATAATCGGAGGCAAGCCGCTCGAAACTCTCCATCACGAACCGCATCGCCTCTTTTTTGAAACAATGGTAGTCGCGCGCGCTCATGGCGGCATGGACCTTGCCGTGTATTATCACCTGAGCTGCGCTGTCCGTCGTGGGCTTCAGGAGCACCGGATTCAGGTCGACGGTCGGCTCGACCCCTGCGGCCAAAGCCTGCAGCGCCTGAGCGCGGCCTATCTCCCCGCCCTTTACAACCGCGGAGTTCAAGGCCATGTTCTGCGGCTTGAATGGCGCGGCCTTTATGCCGCGTCTTTTCAATATCCTCAGGATGGCCGCGGTAATCAGGGATTTCCCGACGTGAGACGACGTGCCCTGTATCATCAGGGTCTTTGCGGTTTTGTTCATTGGCATTTGCCGGTTAGACGCATAAAAGGTACACACATTCCTGTTGAATCAGGTTATAATAAATCAAGACGGCTATCAAGGCGCTTTCTTACTTCTGACGACCTTCGATACGAGCATGACAACGATAAAGAAAAAACGCGGATAAAATGAACTGGTTCCCCTTAGCCGTCATCACGGCGATCGCCCTTGCAACGGCCGACGCCCTCAGCAAGAAGACCCTGCAAAACACCGAGGACGCGGTCATCGTATGGGTAAGAGAGGGCTATGCCCTGCCGTTTCTCGCCGTCGGCTTCCTGTTCATACCTCTGCCGCCGCTCGACGCCACATTCTGGCTTGCCGTTGCCGGTCTTCTCCCGCTTGAGATAACCGCGCTCGTGCTGTATGTGAAGGCCATCCGCGCCTCTCCTCTCTCCCTGAGCGTGCCGTTTATGGCGCTGTCCCCGGTGTTCATCCTTTTCTTCGCATTCGTCGTCCTTGGAGAAACGCCGTCAACAACCGGACTTGCCGGCATCGGCCTCATCGTCGCGGGCGCATATCTTCTGAACGCAAGCGCGGGAAGCGAGGGCGTTCTCGGCCCGATTAGGGCGGCGATACGGGAGAAGGGCGCGGTTCTGATGGCGGTCGTATCGTTCATATACGCGCTCACCTCCACGATCGGGAAGGTCGCCGTCGAGCACAGCAGCCCCGTGTTTTTCGGCTTCTTCTATCCCTTCATCCTCACGATGATCATGACCGTTTATCTGGCAAGCCGCGGGAAGTTGAGGCTCGTTTTTTCCAGACCAAGGAGCTTCCTACTTATCGGCCTTTTCACCTCCACCATGATAATCACGCACTTTTTAGCCATAAGCCTTGCACAGGTGGCGCTCGTGATCTCGGTCAAGCGGACAAGCCTCATCTGGAGCGTGCTCTACGGCGCGCTCCTATTTAAGGAAACCAATATCAAGGAGCGGCTTTTAGGGAGCGCGGTCATGGCGGGCGGAGTGGCGCTCATCGCGCTGTCGTAAGACTAAATATCATCGAAAGTAAATGGTGCAATCTCGGCCCGCCCGTTGTATAGTCTAAGGTCGTATCGCGCAAAAAATCACGTGAGGCATCGTTAGCCAATCAAGATGGACTTAAAAAAACTACTCAACCAATCCTTTGACGCGGCAAAACGTCTTAAAAATCTCATACTTCTCTTTGCGCTCGCGCAGGTTGTATTTCTCGTTTTCGGACACTGGATGGTCGCCGCCGGGCACGAGGGGGCGCTGGCCCTGCGCTCCGAACAACTCAAGTATATAAAAGAACTCGGGTACCTGAAACCCATTACCGGCGTCCTTGCCGGAAGCCTGATACTAAAGATATTCTATACGTTCATATTCAACCTGATCGCCGGGGCGTTCGTATCAACCACGGTTACCGGCGTGATATTCTTTATCCCGTACCTCGTGGCCGTGTGGAGGAGCTTCTTAATCGGCCTTCTATTTTACGGGTTCGATCTAAGCCCCCTGATGATGGCGGTCTTTTACGGCACATTCCTTCTGGAGTTCGGGGCCTATTGCCTGTCCTCAGCAGTCGGCGCTGATATCGGTCTGGCGATAATATGGCCTGAAAGAAAAGGAACCTTCACCCGAAAGCAAGCCGTCGGCCAGTCCATAAGGAACGGCATCAATCTCTATCTGCTGGTAATCATCCTGCTTTTCCTCGGCGCAATATGGGAGATGTCCATGCTCCATTACTTCGGCCCGCTCGTGAGCGCAGAGGCGTTGAAGTGAAAACCCCATAAAGGGCGGCTATTCTTGCATTTTACAGGGCATTAGTCTATAGTTAATACGTGACGACAGTCAAAATCGATAAGAGAAACCTCACGGGGGACTCAGGCGTCGCGCTCACGAATCAGCGGCAGTTCCAACTGGCCGTTTTCAATGAGATCGGCAAGACCCTTGCGTCCTCCCTCGACCTCAAGGAAATCCTCAACGTGGTGATGACCAAGATCAGCGCGCTCTTGAAGCCCAAGAACTGGTCTTTGTTGCTTCTTGACGAAGATACCGACGAGTTGAGGTTCGAGATAGTCGTAGGGGACGGCGCTGAAAAGATAAGGAATCTGCGGCTTAAACTCGGCGAAGGGGTGGCCGGCTGGGTGGCAAAGGAAAAAAAACCCCTGCTTGTGCCCGATGTTTCAAAAGACCCGAGATTCTCGAAAAAGGCCGACGAGGCATCGAGCTTTGTAACCAAGTCCATCATCTGTGTGCCGCTCGTCAACCGCGACAAATGCCTCGGCGTAATCGAGTTGATAAACAACGTGGAGGACGAGAGCTTCGGGGATGAAGACCTGCTTGTCCTCACCACGCTTGCCGACTACACGGCCATAGCCATAGGCAACGCCATCTTCTTCAACAAGATTCACGAGCTTACCATAAAGGACGACCTTACCAAGCTATACAACTCCAGATTCATGCAGAGCAGGCTTGAATACGAGATAGAACGCGCCAGAAGATTCCATCACCCTCTTTCCATGATCTTTCTCGATCTTGATTACTTCAAGGATGTCAACGACACGCATGGACACCTGGCCGGATCAAAGCTCCTCGTCGAGATAGCGGGGCTCATAGTAGGGACGATAAGGACGGTTGACATGGCATGCCGTTACGGAGGGGATGAATTCCTCATCCTGATGCCGGACACGCCGAAGGCCCACGCGATTGTGGCCGCAAGGAAACTCTGCGCCGCGCTCAAGAGCGCGGTCTTTCTGAAAGAGGAACGGCTGGACCTTCATCTTACCGGAAGCTTCGGCGTCGCATCCTTTCCTGAAGACGCTTCCGGCAAGGACGAACTGATTCACAAGGCGGACAACGCCATGTACACCGTCAAGAACAGGACAAGGGACGGCGTGGCCGCGGCGTAAACGGAGGGGCACAGGTTGAAGACGATCAAGGCCGCCGTAATCTTGTCGGCATTATTAATCGCGGGTTGCTCGGCGCCGATAATAAAAAGCGAGGGCGCAAGGATTGACAAGGCGCTGATCTTGAATCTGAAGACCGGGTCAACGACAAAGGCCGAGGCGCTTGAGGCGTTCGGGACGCCAAACGAGGTTAGGGCTGAGCACGGGGAGGAAAAACTGCTGTACGTGTTCAACGAAACCGTTACGCCGACCTACTTAGGCGGCCTTGTCGAGAATAAACTCAAGACTGAAAGGACGACGGCAACGCTGGAGCTTATCCTAAAGGACTCCATCGTCTACTCCTACAACTTCAAGACGACGCATAGGTAAGCATGGACATGGCCCGCATTTGCATGGGCACGGATGTCCATTGATTTCGGAGGAAATTATAAAGGAGATCCGATATGCCGCCCATCAATGACCACTTGAAGACAAGTATGGAAAGGACAGGGAAGGACTACCGCGAGGTGCACGAATGGATTGATGCCGATCCCGCGAAGAAAGCAGAAAGGCACGAGATCACTAAGATTTATGAATATGGAAAGATGATGGAAGAAAGGCATGGCAAGGAGGCGCTGGAGGAATATATACGGCACATCCATGACGATATAAAGGCAAAGTTCAATCACATACAGCATGACATCGAGAAGGCCGTTACGGACACACTCTCGTATTTCGGGGTAAAATAGCCATGAATTACATAATTCAAGAGTCAGACGTGCATCTCCTTAGAAAGACTGGGGTGTCGGAAGACGACATAAAACATTGTTTGAAGGTGGCTGAAAAGGCGCTTGAGATTGCTTTAAGGACGGGCGCGTCTCTCGATATGGAAACAATCGGCAGGGGCGCCCTGTTCCATGACCTCGGCAAGGCAACGACGCATGATATTGAGCATGGCATGATCGGGGCCGAAATGGGAAAAGAGCGCGGCCTTCCGCCGGCAATAACGGACATCATGGAAAAGCACATCCGGGGTGGATTGACGAAGGACGAGGCTTGCGAACTCAGGTTGCCCGTAAAGGATTACTCTCTTAAGACCCTTGAGGAAAAGATCGTCATATATGCCGACAGGCTTGTGGATATCATACTGGATGGGATTGTTGCAATCAAGTCTGAAGCGGACGCGGAAACGGGTTTTGTCGAGATACTGAAAAACCTCCCCCGATACGGCAAGAATGAAAAGACCCTCGACCGGTATCTGGCTTATCATAAGGAGATACAAGCGCTGATAAACAGAGGATGAAGCCGAGTCCTTTTACACTGCTCTGCACAACCGGCCTCTTCGCCATATTCAGCTCCACCATATCAAAAAGCCCAACGCTCCCTCTTTTCACCTCTTATCTCGGTGGGGACCCGTCAATGATCGGCATGGTCGCCGCCGTATCCGCCTTCACAGGGATTGCGGTAAGCATCCCTGCGGGCATACTCGCCGACAGATGGGGTAAAAAGAGGATGCTTGTCATATCCGCCGTCGTATTCGCCTCGGCGCCTTTTCTCTATCTGCTGGTAACGGAGATATGGCAACTCGCTATAATCAGGTTTTATCATGGCCTTGCAACGGCCATATTCGTGCCCGTGGCAATGGCCTTGATCGCGGGCCTCTTTCACGGCGAGCGCGGCGAGAAGATAGGCTGGTTTTCAACGGCCACGCTGATCGGGCGATTTATGGCGCCGGTTGTCGGAGGGGCGATAATCGGCGCAATGGCGCTGAATCCTGAGATCGGGTATAAGGTTGTATACATTGTATGCGGCGGGGCAGGCATACTGGTTCTATTGCTGGCGCTCAAGATTCCGGACCCCGACAACGGCGCAAAGAATCATCGGAACTGGAAGGAAACTCTAAGCGCCCTCAGGACGGTAATCTCCAACAAGGGGATACTCTTCACCAGCGTGGTTGAAGCGGCGATACTGTTCGCATACGGGACGTTTGAGACCTTTATGCCGCTATATTCATTGAAGATCGGCCTTAGCGCCTACGTGGTCGGGATATTCCTTTCCGCGCAGGTCATAACCCTTGCCCTTACTAAGCCTGTGATGGGAAGGTTCTCGGATAAACATGGGAGGAGACCTCAGATATTCACGGGCGCGCTACTCGGCGCCGCCTGCATCGGAGCCTTCTCGTTCTTTACTTCCTTCGCGCCTCTGCTTATATTGAGCGTCTTATTCGGTCTGTCCCTTTCCATTGTGACATCGGCGACATCCGCGTTGATAGCCGACCTCAGCACAAAAGAAACGCATGGAGCGGCCATGGGGACGCTCGGCTCGATAATGGATATGGGCCATACGGCGGGGCCTTTATTCTCGGGATTTATCGCCGCCTATTTCGGCCTTGCCTTTTCATTTACCGGCGCGTCGGCAATACTTCTATTTTTTGCTTTTGTCTTTCTCCGTGGAACGATTCGCCCCAAGCCTTCAACGTCGTAAATAAAAAACCTTCCAACGCGCCATTCCTTCAAAAAAGGAGATTACCCTTTGACTCTGCGGCCGGATGTCAGATAATCAACGGCGCACACCGCAACCTTGACCGCGTTTTCCTCGCCCGCCTTGAGCGATGCGTTTGTGATCCTGCCGGTAGACCCTCTGTTCACGACGCCTGTAATGCACCCGCCCTTGAGCGCGCCATTTCCCATTGACGCCGTGAGCGTCAAGACCGCGGATGACTCCATCTCGTAGTTCAATACGTTCAAACCGCGCAGTTCATCGGTCAACCCGCGAAGCCGTCTTAATCGGAGCCGCTGGAACGAATCTTTTCTTTCCTCCCCGGGATAGAAGGCGTCGGTCGAGGCCGATATGCCTGCGTGCCAGCGCACCCCGGCCATTTCAGCGCCTTCCATGAGCGCCGCGACTATTTCATGGTGAGCGATCGCCGGGAACTCTATGGGCGCGTAATGCGTTGAAGCGCCGTCGAGCCTGACGGCCCCCGTCGTTATGATGCAGTCGCCGTTTCGTATGTATCTTTGAATCGCCCCGGTCGTGCCGACGCGGATGAACGTCCTGATTCCGAGTTTTGCAAGCTCGTCTATCGCTATGCAGGCCGACGGGCCGCCTATGCCGGTTGAGGTAACGACTATCCTTTTACCGTTGATTTTAGAGGAACAGGTCGTAAATTCGCGTTTTGAGGCGAGAGCGATGACCGGCGCGCCTGAGCGTTTTGCTATCGCCCTTGCGATTAGCTCAACCCTCCCGGGGTCCCCGGGAAGAAGGGCGATCCGCGCGTTGCCAAGCTGCGCCTTTGATATATTGAGATGATATGCCTTCATCTTGTAATCCTATCCCGTCTGCGGATTGGTCTTCAAGGGTTTTTCTTTTCGTCCGTGAAAGACCGCCTTCCTTGCCTCCTCGACCATGAGCAGTATTATCGGAAACGAGGCAAGCAGCGCCCATTCTCCGGCCTTCAGGCCGCCAAAACCGAATACCTCCCTGATAAACGGCGCATGGATAAGGACAAGCGTAAGCGCGGCCTCCATTGCCACGCTTGCAAGCAGAAATCTGTTCGTGAAAAAGCCGATGCGAAATACCGAGGCGTCCTCTGACCGGCAGGCGAATACGTTGCCTATCTGGCTTGCGACGATCCCGGCAAAGGTCATGGTGGTGGCCGCCGCGTATATCGACGCATCAACGGAAAACGCCTCGCCCGGGACCCAGCCCCTCATCCAGTACGCTAAAAAGAAACCGCCCATGCACAGCAGCGCCTCGATGGGCCCGAGGAAGAGATAGGCGCGGAGGAGCGTCTTCAAGTCAAGCAGCCTTTGTCCCTTTGGCCTGGGCGGCCTGTTCATCGCCCCTTTTTCAGGCGGCTCCTTCCCAAGGGCCAGGGCGGGAAGGATGTCCGTGCCGAGGTCCACGGCCAATATCTGCATGACCGTCAGGGCAAGCGGGACCTTGAATATTACAAAGGCGATGAACGGGATTATCTCCGGTATGTTGCTTGCGAATATGTACGTTACGAACTTTTTTATGTTGGCGTACACGGCGCGCCCTTCCCGTATCGCGTCAACGATGGACGCGAAGTTGTCGTCAACAAGGACTATCTCGGCGGCCTCCTTTGCGGCGTCCGACCCCCTCATGCCCATTGCGACGCCTATATCCGCTTTTTTAAGCGCGGGCGCGTCGTTCACCCCGTCTCCCGTGGCGGCAACCACCTCTCCGTTATCCTGAAGGGCGCTTACCACCCTCAGCTTGTCCTTAGGCTCCACGCGCGCGAAGACGCACTCTCCTTTTTCAAGAACGCGGCGCAAATCGGCGTGGGTCATGGCCGTAAGCTCCTCGCCGGTTATCACGCGAGCGTCATGGGCGATGCCTGCCTCCCTTGCTATCGCCTTTGCCGTAAGCCCGTAATCGCCCGTTACCATGACCACGCGGATGCCCGCGCAATGGCATTCGGCAACCGCCTGCTTGACCTCCGGCCTCGGCGGATCCAACATGGCGATAAGGCCGATGAATGTAAGACCGGCCTCCACCTCGTCGGCCTTATATTCATCCGCGCGCTCAACCGTCTTGTACGCCACGGCAAGAACGCGGAGCCCTGTTGAGGCAATATCGTCGTTCTCTTTTATCACGCCGGCCTTTGCATCGTCGTCGAACGCGGCCTCTCCCCCATGCTTAAACTGCTTCACGCACAGCCTTACAATCTCGTTCGGCGCGCCTTTCACAAAGGCGATGAGCCTGCCGGTCTCGATTGGCGGCATCCATTCGGGCTTGCGCCTCGCCTCGTGCACGGTTGACATCATCTTGCGTATCCGTTCAAATGGCAGGTGAGCAAGCCTCGGCAGGTCTTTGCCGAGAGCGCCGAGGTCTAAGCCGCTCTTGACCGCGACGCAAAGCAGGGCGCCCTCGGTCGGGTCGCCCGTGATCGTCCATTCACCGGCCTCTTTAGAACCTCCCCCTTTTTCAAAGGGGGACTGAGGGGGTTTAATGGCCGCGTTGTTGCACAGCGCGCCTCCTGTCAGGAGAAGATGCGCCCCAAGGCTTGAGAGCGCGGCCTCTGATAGATGCTCGTTGTTTTGAAGGAGGCGCCCAATCGGGTCATATCCGTTGCCGGTTACGTCAATTGACGCGCCGGAGACGAATATCTTTTGAACGAACATGCGGTTTTGAGTAAGCGTGCCGGTCTTGTCCGTGCAGATTACGGTGGCGCATCCGAGGGTCTCAACCGCCGACAGTTTTTTTACGATGGCCTTCTTCTTTGCCATGCGCTCGACGCCCATTGCAAGCGACAAGGACACGGTGGGCAAAAGTCCTTCAGGCACGTTTGCGACTATTATGCCGACGGCGAATATGAAGCTTTCGGCAAACGAGAGACCGGCAATGCCGTAGCCAAGAAGGAAGAACAACACGCCAAGGCTTATCGCTATTGCCGTAACGGCACGGGTGATGCGAACCAGTTCCTTTTGAAGCGGACTCGCCTCGGGTTTTATGGCCTGAGTGAGATAGGCCACCTGACCTATCTCCGTGTCCATACCGGTTGCCGTTACGACGGCTACTGCCGCGCCGGAGATCATTGTAGTGCCCGCGAATACGAGATTGGGCATCTCGGTCCAGATAAAGGCGCTACCGTCAACAACGGGTTCGGCCAACTTATATACCGGAGCGCTCTCCCCGGTCAGCACGCTGTTGTCAACGCGCGCGTCATCCGCTGAGATAAGCCTGCCGTCCGCCGGTATCGCGTCTCCCTCTCCAAGCCTTATCAGGTCTCCCGGCACGATGTTTTCGGCGTCCACCTCGACGTCCCTGTTGTCCCTTATCGCTATAACCTTCCTCGGCAGGAGTTTGGAGAGCGCCTCTACCGCGGACTCGGCCTTGTACTCCTGCCAAAAACTGAATGCCGCGTTTATGAATATTACGAGGAATATCGCCCATCCGAGCGCGCTCATCCCGGCAACGAACGCCATTGCCCCGCCAGCCCATAGAAGAACGGCAAATAGATTCAAGAACATATTGCGAAGGAAGTCCTTGCCCGCGACCCAGACTCCCTTTTCCAAGCGTCTGATGGAATTTGCCCCGGCAATGGCGAGACGCTTTGCCGCCTCGGCCTCGCTCAAGCCGGACTCCGATGTGTCAAGATCGGAAAAGACTTCTTCCCGGTTCAAAGGCACGTAATAGGAACGCGCGGCCCCCTCGGCTTTGCTCACCTCGTTTCTTATTTCACCTTCGCTCCTTGCCTCGAGTATGGCGTGATTGAACGCCTTGTTCCTCAGCATCCCCTCGAGTTTGGAGAGCAGTTGCAGATGGATGCCGCTCTCCTTCATGGGGGAGACGATAAGGAAGAAAATCCTTGCCCTTCTTCTCCGCCCCTTGTCCTGCACCGCCCTTTTGAATACGGCAAGGCCGATTGCCGCGTCCTGCACCTCCTCGGACAGGCAGTGGAATATGGCCGAATCCGTGCCGGACAGAAGACCGTCAACGGTCTCATGGCTTTTAAGGTCGCAGACGATGCCGTGCCCTGCCTTGGCGTCTGCCGACCCTGCCAGATGCGAGGCGAGCATATCGGCAACCTCCGCATGATTTACGGCCTTCATGTCGAGGATAACGCATTTGAGAAGGTCAGATACGTTCATGCGCCAATCATAGCAGACGGATGCGTTCTTGGAAAGGGTGCAAGCCGCGCGGGCAACAGATGGTAATCGTCAGCACGATTACTGATTCCCTATTAAAGTTTTTTGGCCCACCTTTTTTACAAAAAAGGTGGGTTGCAATTGTGCCGATATTCATCTATAATTCATAAAATCCGTGAAGAAGATAAAGGTATACATAGCCGATGATCATCCGGTGTTGAGGGACGGCATCAAGGCGGTCTTCCAAGGACACGACAACTACGTCGTCGTTGGAGAGGCCGACACCGGCACTCAGGCGCTCAAGGAGATAATCTCCATCAAGCCTGACGTCGTGATAATGGACATCACCATGCCGGGCTTGAGCGGCATAGAGGCCGCCAAGCGCGTAACCGAGGAGTTGCCCAAGACAAAGGTGGTCATATTGTCCATGCACGCGGACGTATATCACGCCATTGAGGCGTTCAGGGCGGGCGCTACGGCTTACGTGCTCAAAGACTCCGCGCCAAAGGAGCTTCTCAACGCGGTGAATAAAGTAATTGCCGGAGAGAAGTTCGCAAGCCCTGCCGTGGCCGAACAACTCCTCAACGACTTTGTGGACATAGTGAAAAAGGATCACGGGAGCGACCCGTTCGATGCGCTCACCGCAAGGGAGAGAGAGGTCTTGAGGGCTATTGCCGACGGCGCCACCAGCAGGGAGATGGCTGAGAAGCTCTTTATCTCGGTGGCAACCGTAAAGAGCCACAGAAATAACCTTATGAAGAAATTGAGATGCAACGACATGGCCGGCCTGATAAAGCTCGCCATACGCAAAGGTCTGGTCAAGCCTGAGTAGTATCCCTAAGCCCATGGTCCAGATGTCATCCCCCCACCCTCCCTCCCACCACGAGTGGAGAGGAGATAAGGCAATTAGTTATCGGTTATCAGTAAACGGTGAAGGATAATATTTTTTACCTTAACCGATTACCGGTAACCGTCCACCGACAACCCGTATTTCCCTGTCAAACGCCATAATCCTTTCGTCTGATTAAAAATCAACCCTTCTCCCGATTGAGGCGCGTCCATATAACGCGATATGGTAAGTGTGCAGAGTGAGTTTACGTCCGACACTCTAATGAGAGGTAAGCCGGTATGCACACACTCGAAGCCGTGCTCGTTGATGAGACGCCAACTACCGTTTCCGCGCCTGCGCCAAGTCTTGAAATGGCTAAGACCATTATAATAGTATCGCCTGAGGATTCGTCAAGGGCTATGATTGCCGGCATGCTCAAAATGCAGGATTATACCGTGGCGCATGCCCATGCGTCGGAGCAGACGATTGCGGAGATAGCCGGGGCGGATAGGCCGTCCTTGATAATAGTAGGCGCTGATATATCCGACATGCACGTTACCTCATTCATAAAGTCCGTGCGTCTCACCTCAAGGTTGCGTTATGTGCCGATCCTCGTCATTGCAACGGACAAGACGCTCCATAAGCAGATGGAATGGAAGGAGGCCGGCGCGACCGGCTGGCTGCTGAAACCCTTTACCGCCGCACAACTGCTGAACATGGTTAATCTCCTCGCCTTCTGATGACTCTCCGTGTTGCACCGCCCGCGGCTCATCATATCGCGGGCGACAGGCAAAAGGTCCGGCTGAAAGGCGCCTCCCAAGGCAATACCCTCCAATGGCCCATCCGCCGCAACGGATAGAGGACAAAGGCGCCCGAAAGCCGGATCTTTTACCTCGCGAACAAAAATGTTTGCCAAACACAAAACAATGTGCTATAAAATTCAGTCTTGGGTCTTCAGTCGGGGCGTGGCTCAGTCTGGTAGAGCACCGCGTTCGGGACGCGGGGGCCGGAGGTTCGAATCCTCTCGCCCCGACCATATATTTGAAAAAGAAAAACCTGATAACAAACTAAAACCCCCGTTCAAACGAACGGGGGTTTTAGTTTGCCTATTAAAAACAGACGCTGTTCTTACTCGACGGTTATCTTGCCCACCATGCCGCTGTGTATGAAGCAGATATAATAGTAATCGCCCGGCTTTTCAAACTTGTACTCATAGCTCTTGCCCGGCTCCACGCTCGACGAGGATATTCCGCTCATGCCGATGAGCCTCATGGATGAGAAGATATGGGCTATCGAATCGTCGTTTATCCAACGGACGGTCTCGCCCTTCTTTATGATGACGTTATCAGGGACAAAGACGTTTTTCGTCGCTGCCGTGGCCTTAGGCAAACGCACCTCGTGCGCCCCGTTTATTGCTGACGATCTGACCGGGGATGAGAGCTTCGAGTTGAATATGGTCTTCTTCACCTCTACAAGCACGGCTGTGTCCCCGCTTACGTCCTTGTATTCGCGCGCCATCAGCTCGGCGATATAGAACTTGGCCTCCATCTCCTCCCTGCTGATCTTGGGCGCGGCTGCTTCAATCAGCAACGCCTTTATTTCAGCCGGTATCTTGGCCTTGTTGTCCTCGATTATCTGACTCATCTTTATCGCGTTGTTGCTCTCAAGCGCCTCTATGAAGCCTTTTACGATCTCGGAGTTCGCGCCGTATGACGGGTTGCCTGACGCAAAAAACAAGGCAAGGGCAAGGATACCGCCAATGGATAATCTCTTGAATTTCATTGGATAGACCTCCTTTATCAAAAAATGGGAATATGGCTTGGCACTCGCGTATTTCGCAAGTATACAAAAAACAAAACAAACCCGCAAGTCTTAAATACCGTGAGCCGTGACCGTAAAAGGATTATTTTTCACGACCATGTCTCGCGTTCTTTATCTTTTATCGGTACTAATCAAAATAACTTGAGACTTAAAATGACACAATAAACCCCTCACCACATCCTCCTTAAATAATGGAATTGCCCGTCACAGTCTTGCCCTACGTCTTTTACGGTCACGGTTCACCCCGTTAGAGAATCTCCTTATCGGGCATACAGTCCGTTACAAAGCTTTTCTCTAACGGGGTTCATTGACACGGCCTTTTCACTACTTCTCCTCAACGGTTATCTTTCCTATCATGCTGCTGTGGATGAAACAGATATAGTAGTATTCGCCGGGTTTTTCAAACCTCGCCTCCCATTTCGAGCTTGGCTCGACCTTCGGCGAGGAGATCGCATCCGCGCTTATGAGTTTTAATGCGGAGAATACGTGCATGACGGCGTCGTCGTTGATCCAGCGCACCGCCTCTCCCTTTTTAATGACGATGTTATCTGGAAGAAAGACGTTTTTCGACGCGCCCGTGGGCTTGGGTATCCTTACCTCTGCAACGCCGTTGGACAGTATCGGCCGGATAGGCGTCGAAAGCCTCGCGTTGAAGATTGCTTGCTTGACCTCAATAAGCAGACCGGCCTCGCCCTTCGCGTCCTTGTATTCACGCGCCATTATCTCCGCGACGTTGTATCTTGCGTCCTTGTCCTCCTTTGAGATATCCGGCCTTTGAGCCTCGGTCAACAGCGCCCGCACCTCGTCCGGCACGCTGTACCTGCTTGTCGAGACCAACAGGCTCATCTCCTGCGTGTCGTTCTTCTCAAGCGCGTCTTTGAATCTCTTCACAAACTCGGATTCGGCTGAATGGGCCACGCCGAACTGTAAAAAAAACAGTGCAACTATTGCCGCGATCCTGAAAAACATCGTTCCTGTAAGCATATATACCTCCTCATGGAACAATCATGTTTTGATTAAAGTATAGCAGAAAAAGACCATGACCGTGAAAAAGAAGAAGATGGGGCAATATTCTTATTCGTCAGCCTTGGCGTTGATTCCCGATCAAAAGTTTTTTGGCTTACCTTTTTTACAAAAAAGGTAAGTTGACATTCGGCCTTGGATTGCGTACCTTGAAATTGATGGAACCAAAGGCCGCTAAACTCAAACGCGCCCTCGACGACCTGTATAAGGCATTCGACGTCGCCTATCTATCGAGCGACCCGCTTGAATTCGTGCACAGGTATTCGCGCCCGGAAGACCGCGAGATAGTCGGGCTTATAGCCTCTTGCCTTGCCTACGGCAGGGTGCAGGGCATAAAAAAGAGCGTTGAAAAGGTGCTCGCCGTACTCGGCCCGTGGCCCGCGCGGTATGTCGCCGGATTCACGCCGGCCAAAGGCAGGGCAAGGTTTTCCGGATTTATACATAGATTCAACAAGGGCGAGGACGTTTCCTGTCTTTTATACTTTGCGCGGCAGATATTCGAGACCTCCGGCAGTTTTCAAGGCTTCTTTTTGAAGGGATACTCCGCAAACGATGCGCCCATAAAGGCCTCGCTTGCCGCGTTTACATCGAACGTCCTCTCTCTGGACCCATCCGGCATATACGGCTGCAAGGGACTTCCCGACAACGCAGGGGTAAGATTCTTCTTCCCGAACCCGGACCACGGGAGCACCTGCAAACGGCTCAATCTATACCTGCGCTGGATGGTGCGGCGATCGAACGGCCTTGATTTCGGCATCTGGAAGGAGGTTGACCCTGCCAAACTCATAATCCCGCTGGATACTCACGTGGCAAGGATTGCGAAAAACATCGGCCTTACCTCAAGGGCCAATCCCGACTGGAAGATGGCCGAGGAGGTTACGGCGCGCCTCCGCGAGCTTGACGCCCATGATCCGGTAAAGTACGACTTCGCGCTCTGCAGGCTCGGCATCCTCGACAAATGCCCTAAAAGGCTTGACCCTGTCAGATGCAAAACCTGCTTGATACGGGAGCTTTGCGTGCTTTAGAAGGTTGAGATACCGTGCGCCGCGGCCGTTGTCCGCGACCGTAAAAGATTTCTATTTTACACGGTTCACGGTCACGGTTCACGGCCTTTTATCAAATTGTCTTTGACAGCAGGACATGGATAGGGTAACATCACCGACATCCCCCTAAAGCCATCCGATTACGTATTGGGTCTACCCGGCGCGCTTGACGCAAGGGATTCAGGGGTCATCTTTTTCATATACGCCATAGGAGACCGGATGCCGCCTAAAATAGAAAAAAACAGCCTCAGCAGCCCTGTGCTGCACATACAGGAGGTCTTTGACCTTGTAAAAGACGATCTGACGGAGATGGAGGATGGCTTCAGGGCAAACCTCAACTCCGGCGTCCAGCTCGTAAGCAAGGTGGGACAATACATATTGAAAAGCGGCGGCAAGCGATTCAGGCCCATGGTTTTACTGCTGTCGTCGCGGCTTTGCGATTATACCGGAAACAAGCATATACCGCTTGCCGGAGTCATAGAGCTGATACACACGGCGACGCTTCTCCACGACGACGTAGTTGACAACGCGGGCCTCCGGCGCGGAAGCGCGACGGCCAACACCGTATGGGGAGACGGCGCGAGCATCCTCGTAGGGGACTATATGCTGTCCAAGGCCTTTGCGATAGCCGTGGCAAACAACGACATGCGCGTGTTGAGCGTGCTGTCCCAGACGACAACGCGCATGGCCGAAGGCGAGGTGTTTCAGCTTTTGAAGCACAGGGACTCGGCCACAACCGAGGCCGAATACCTTGAGATGGTCACCAACAAGACGGGAGTGCTCATCGCGGCGGCCGCCGAGATACCGGCTATAATCTCCGAACAACCGTTTGAAAAACAGACGGCCCTTGCCTCCTTCGGCCTTGGGCTCGGCATAGCCTATCAGTTGATGGACGACTGCCTCGACTATATCTCCACGGACGAGGACCTCGGCAAGGCCGTCGGCAACGACCTCAAGGAAGGCAAGGTAACTCTGCCTTTCATTCATGCCGCTAAAAAGGCGGTCGGCGCCGAGTTGGAGCATCTCAAAAAGTCCATAGGGTCGGAGGATATGAGCGACGACGCGCTCTCAGGCGTGCTTGAGATAATAAACAGGCACAAAGGCATAGAGTACACGGTTGAACGCGCAAGGGGTTATATCGCCGACGCAAAAAAGAGCATCGAGATATTCGCGCCCGACATGGACCACGCCGCGCTTATCACGGTGGCCGATTTCGTCATAGACAGAACGTATTGACCGACCCTGCTTCCGTCAGCAGATGGAAGGCAAACTCCCACCGTCTAAAATATATTTTCTCACCTCAGGCAATGCCGCACTACAGCCACTCCACGTCAACTACGTCTTTTACCTTCTTGAATTCAGGGTCCCCAGTAACAACCGCGGCCTTTTCCCTGACGGCCGTGGCAACCGCAAAACAATCCGAAAAAGAGATCGCTTTAGCGGCTTTTATCCTTGCGGCGGCTAAAACGTCTTCAAAACCATTTGATACGATTTGAATGGGCAGGCTCGGCAGTATGGTCTCGATGAGATAATCGGCCTCTTTATGTCCTATTCGCCTTGCGACTATGTAATAACATTCGCCGACGTTTATCTCGTTCATCAGAAGTAAACGATCGCCTCGCGAATGCACAAGAAGCTCTACGACCTTCTCGTGATTATCCTCTTTTTTCAGATAGCTCAGAAGGGCATAGGAATCAAGCACCCTTTTTTTCTTCAATCAGCGCCTCCTGTCCGCGTTCCTTGAGCAACGCCATTGTGAGGGACGGTCCCTTTTCAAAGACCCCGCAAAAGGCATGAACCGGGTCTTGTGGAAGCGGTATCAACTCGGCGCGGTCTCTTACCATCTTGAGAAAGACCTTTTGCAAGGGCTTTATCTTCAGCGCGTCCCTGATCTCCTTGGGCACAACTATCTGCCCCTTGGACGACAATTTTACTATAGGCATGGTTTTACTCCATTGATACGATTTTACTTCCGGTTATAAGTATAACCTTTATACATAGGTAAGTCAATGCGCAGCCGACGACGCATAAAAAGGCCGTGGTGCGCGACGACATGGTTGGGTTGTTTTTCCTCGTCAACCGTTGTCCGGCTTCTTGAAACACGTCTTGTCGAGATCCCATCTTTCAAGCATACGGCTTACGGTGCGGGTGCTTATACCCATCAACTCCGCGACCCTTGCGATCCGCCCTTTTTCCAGACGCATAAAGTGCAGGAGATACGTCCTGTCAAGCTCATGCGACATGGTAAGACGCGCCTTATGATAATCAAGCCGTGCCGGAAGGCGGTTAAACGCATTGGCAAGACTCGATGCAGGCTCGAGTCTTGCCAGCTTGTCGATCCATCTCCTCGGATTCGTAACGACAGCGCGTTCAATGACGTTTTGCATCTCCCTTACGTTTCCCGGCCAGTGATACTCAAGCATCTGTTCGATTGCGGAGGGCGCGAAACCCTCTATCGCCTTGTGATGGCGTTTTCTGTAAACGTCGAGAAAGTGCTCGGCAAGAAGCGGTATGTCGCCCTCCCTGTCGCGCAGCGGCGGCAGTTCGATCTGGATTACGTTCAGGCGATAGTACAGGTCCTGTCTGAAGCCCCCGTCCTTTACCGCCGCCTCCAGATTTGAATTGGTGGCCGCTACTATCCTGGCGTCGAGCTTTATGGGCTTCAATCCGCCGACGCGCTCGAACTCCGCCTCCTGCAGGACTCTCAGGAGCTTAGACTGTATAGCAAGGGTCGTCTCTCCGACTTCATCGAGAAAGACCGTGCCGGCCCCGGCGCATTCGAGCTTGCCGGTCTTTGCGGCGTGCGCGCCGGTGAAGGCGCCCTTTTCGTGGCCGAACAGCTCGGATTCAAGGAGCGAACTCTGTATGGCCGCGCAGTTTATAGCGACGAACGGCTCCGCGCCGCGCGCGCCGGTGTCGTGTATCGCCCTTGCCACAAGCTCCTTGCCCGTGCCGGTCTCGCCCACGACGAGCACCGTGGAGTCTATGCGGGAAACCGCGCTTATGAGCGCGTAGACCTCCTGCATCTTCTTGCTTTTCCCGACGAGCGCGGCCATCCCATGGCTGTGCTCAAGCCGTTTTTTAAGGCTGACCACCTCCTCGGCAAGCTCCTGCTTTTCAAAGACCTTACGCATCCTGACGACAAGCTCGGCGCCGCTGATGGGCTTGCAGAGAAAATCGGACGCCCCGGCCTTCATCACGTTGACAGCGGTTTCGATGTCGCCGAACCCGGTGAACACTATCACGGGCAAGGGCTTTTCCATGTTCAAGGCCGCCTCCAAAAGCTCGGTCCCATCCATGCCCGGCATGCGTATGTCGGTGAGTATCAGGTCTACGTCCTCGACGGCCTCAAGCGCGTTCAACGCATGCACCGCGCTTGTGAAGGTTACGACGACAAACCCCTCTTTTTCAAGAACCGAGGCGATGTCGAGGGCGGCCTTTGCGTCGTCATCAACGACCATTATCCTTTTCTGCATACTTGTAGCATACCCCAACGCTGAGGAGAGCCAACGATTGAAAAAGATTATCGATTGGTTATCGGTGCAGGTAGAAAACGGTTATCGGAAAAGACGAGCGGCCTATCGCGCCGTGAGCACGGACTTCATTGCTCCTCCCTGCACAAGCGCGGTCATGGCGCCGTAGAGCTCCCTGACGTTGAAGGGCTTGGGCAGATACATGCATCCGTTGTCCGAGATAAAGGCGCGCACCGTCTTGGTCTCGGCGTTGCCGGTTATGACGATCGTGCGATCGAGGAGATGCGGCTTCAAATCCCTCAGGTGGTTTATGAGCGTAACGCCGTTCATGCGCGGCATCTTGAGATCGAGAAGCAGTATGTCGAACTCTTTTTTCTTCAATATTTCCAGCGCGTCAACGCCGTCCTTTGCGACTTCGAGCGCGCTCACCACGGGCCCGACCGACTGCCTGACGACGTCCACTATGAAATCGTCGTCGTCGATGAGCAGCACTGTCTTGCCGGCAAACGCTGTTGTGGAAATAACCTCTGTCATCTCACGCGCCCTCCGTTTGGTATTCGCACATCTTATCGAGCAACTTCCGTATGGTGAACGGCTTGGAAAGATACCCGCAACCGCTGAGCTTCAAAAAGGCGCTCGTCGCCTCGTTCTCGGTATCTCCGGTCATGAAGATTACCCGTTCGGCAAGATACGGCTTCAACGCCTTTACCTTCCTATAAAGCTCCATTCCGCTCATGCCGGGCATCTTTATATCGAAGATGAATATATCATAATCCTTATCGCGTATAATATCAAGCGCGGTTTTGCCGTCTTCAGCGGTATCTATTTCCGCCACCTTACCTGAAATCGCCTCGGTTATCGAACGCACAAGACCGTCCTCATCGTCCACGATCAGGAGCTTGGCGCTCTGAAGCAGGCTGTAATCGCGGGTCGGAGCCTCTGCTATCTCCTCGGCCTTGCGCCTTGCGTCCCTGTTATGCAGTAGCGACATGGTAAACCTCGTGCCGATTGACTTGGAACTGGCCACGGATATGGTGCCGCCCATGCTTACGATTATCCGTCTGCTGATGGATAATCCCAATCCGGTGCCTTTGCCGACCTCCTTCGTGGTGAAGAACGGGTCGAATATCCTGTCCATGACCTTCTCGTCTATGCCAGGGCCATTGTCGCTCACCTCCGCGATGACTATGCCGCCCGGCAACAAGACGGTCCTTATGGAGACCCTTGGACTGACACCCGATACGGCTCCCTCAAGCGCGTCCTTGGCGTTCTGAAGTAGGTTTATCATGACCTGTTGCAGGAGATTCCGGTTGGCGCGCACCACGAGCGAGCGCCTGTCAAGGTCAAAGCTCATGGCGATGTTGGCCAGCCTGAACTGTCTTCCGAACATGCCGGCCACGCCCTCGATGAGAGGGTTCAAGTCCACGTCCTCGACCTCGGTTGTCTGCTCCCTTGCGAATATCAGGATATCGCGCATGATCCCCTTTACCCTGTGCACGCCCTCTCTGAGTCCCTCAAGACGCCTGAGCCCGCTTTCCGTTACCGAGTCGCTTAAAAGCTCCACGTTGGCGAGCATTATCTGCAACGGGTTGTTGACCTCGTGGGCAATGCCGGCGGCCATCTCTCCAAGCGCCGCGAGCTTGCCGGTGAGCATGACGCTTTTTTGTATCCTCCTCTCCTCGGTTACGTCCTTGGCCGTGATGACGTTTCCGTCGTACCTGCCGTCCTCGGTCAACAGATTGGAAACGGCGACAAGCACGGAGATCCCCTTCCTGTTCCTTATCTCCTCGGTATAGAGCTTTCCGTCAAAGCCGCCGTGCAAGAGCCTCAACCTGCCGAAGAACGCGGATAACTCGCATCCAACGCCTCCGTCAGCGGCGCAACCGCTTCCCTGCGTTACAGGGCCAAGGGCGGCGCAGTCAAGACCCGCGTAACAAAACTGCACCATGAGTTCCGTGCCCTTCTTATTGACCGCCGTGGCCCTGCCTTCCTTGTCCATGAAATAAACGGCCTCTGACATGCTTGCAAGTATGCTTGTAAGCCTCCTTTCCTCGGCAAAGATGTGCGTGAACAACCTTTCAAGCACCATGCCGGCGTGGGCGGCAAGCGCATGGAGCACCTTGGCCCCGGCTTCTGGTTCGTCGGCCCTTGCGCTTGAAAAAAGCATTATCACGCCTACCGGCTTTCCATAACAGGAAACAACCGCGTCCATGAGCAACGACAATGGCCCATCGCCTTTAGCTCCCGTAAAAATCACAGTCTCCACGCCAAGCCGCTCGGCCTTGTCCATCGGAAAGGCATTGCAACGGTCAGACGCCTTCTTAACAAGCTCAGCGTTTATCCTGTCCCTGTCGTCGTTACTTAGGGTTCCTGTTCTGGAATATATCCTTCCCTCCGTATGGTTTTGGTAGCTGATAAGATACCCGCCTGCCTCGAACTTGACGACGGTAACGAGCGTCCTGAAAAAGATGCCCATCAGGGTCTCCACGTCGAACACGCCTTGTGCGGCGTTGGTGAAGTCGTGCATAACCGTCAAGTGCGCGTCCTTGACCTCTATCCTGTTGGTGAGCGCCTTCTGAAGATTGTTGAACCTGTACGCAAGATACCCAAGCTCATCGCTCCTGTTGAGCACGAACGGGGCTTGCCCGCGGCCCTTTTCAAGCTCATGCATATGCAGTTCAAACCTTTTAAGCGGCAGTATCAGCATCCAGCTGAGAACAAGCATCAATAGCACAAAGGAAGTGAACAGGACAACGGCGCCGAGCGCCCATACGGGCATTGCGCCTAAGACGCCGTACCCGTTGAGGTATAAAAACAACCCCGGCAACAAAAGCATGAATACGGCAACCGCAACCACGATCTTCAAACCAAGCATACTGCAATATCCTCTGAACATGCAACTGAGGTCAAGCCACCTCTCCAACCGACTCTTTTGCCATGTCATAACAGGGCCTCGCTTGGACGATTAGGTTACACATCCCTTAACTCGAAATTGCGCCAGATAACGACAAGTGGTATCTTTGCAATAAGCCTGCCAGCTTTTCAGTTTACGTTAAAAATGATTAACCCCTTCAATAGGCTGTTTTTATTGATTATTTTCAGCTGCCCAAAAATCAGACAAAATGCTTTCAACCAAACGAGCGTGTCTGATTATGACAACGCTGTCATAATCAGACACGATTGTCATATTGCAGTTGAACTCTTACTGTAATAAAAGCGATATTATGTGGATTGCGCTACACCGATGTCAAGACTTTAGAAAGCACGCTGAGAAGACGGTTATTTTCAGCCCTTGTTCTAATGGCCACGCGAAAATACCCTTGGCCAAGGCAAGGGAATGCGCCAAGCTCCCTTATGAGGATGCGCCTTTCAAAAAGACTCTGTTTGAGAAGAGCGGCGTTTGTATAGTCGCCGGACAACCTCGCCATGAAAAAATTTGCCGCTGACGGGTATACGACAACCCCACTTAGCGAACCCAGCCCTTTTGCCAGATAAACCCGCTCCTTTTCAAACCATTCAAGGGTACGGCCATGATAAGCAGTGTCCTTGAGCGCCGCCTGACCGGCAAACGACGCAAGGGTATTGACGGACCACGGCGCCATAGCCACGCCGAGCTTCTTTATGAGCCGCTCGCAGGCCACGACATATCCGAGCCTCAAACCGGCCATCGAGTAAAACTTGGTCATGGAGCGCAGGACAATGACGTTTTCCAGTCTTATCGCCTCGCGCTTCAAGGATTCATGCTCGCAGAAATCAACGAACGCCTCATCAACCACCATGATGGTTTTTCTTTTAGCGCAGACACGGGCAACGCTTATAAGCGTATCTTTATCTATGAGCGCGCCGGTAGGGTTTGCTGGATTGGCGATATAAAAAAGGTCATACCCCCTTGCAAGCGCGGAATCGAGGCGGCCGAGGTTGAGCGCCCAACCGTCCGCCTCCTTGAGTTTCAGCACGTTAACAACGGCGCCGCTTGACGCAAGGGACGCCCTATACTCTGAAAAGGCAGGCTCCGCGATGAGCACCCTGTGCGGCTTGAAGACGCGCGGCAGGAGATGTATGGCCTCGGTAGAACCGTTGCATGGCAGGACATGGCACGGCTCGATCCCGTTGGAATGAAAGTCTGAGAGCGCATTTCTCAGCGCGATATTTTGCGGGTCGGGATAGGGGCTTAACATGTCAAGACCAGCCAGTATCGCGGAAACCACCGATGGCGGAGTGCCAAGCGGGTTTATGCTCGCGCTGAAGTCCAGTATGCGGCCCTTGCCGGGCAAGACCGAGGCCGCCTCCCAGATATTGCCGCCGTGCACGTCCTTCATTGACCCGGCCCGCCCACGACTATCTCCGGTATCCTTAGAGTCGGCTGGGCATCCGATACAGGCACGCCTTGGCCGTCCTTGCCGCACGTCCCTATGCCGAAGCCCAAGTCCGACCCTACCATATCTATATTCAGCAAAACCTGCGGGCCGTTGCCGGTCAGGGTGGCCCCGCGCACTGCCTCGCCTATCTTGCCGTTTTCGATGAGATACCCTTCCATAACCTCGAATACAAAATCCCCGTTTACCGTGTTGACCTGTCCGCCGCCCATCTTCTTGACGAACAGCCCCTTGTCAATCGACTTTATTATGGAAGCCGGGTCGTCTAAACCGGAGGCTATCATGGTGTTCGTCATCCTCGGTATGGGCATCTTCTGATACGACTCCCTCCTGCCGTTGCCTGTCGGCTTGGATGAGGACTTCATGGCCGAGAGCCTGTCGTGCATGTAACCCTTGAGCACACCGTTTTCCACGAGCACGGTCTTTTGCGCCCTCGTGCCCTCGTCGTCGAAGAAGAAAGAGCCTCTCTTATAAGGTATCGTCGCGTCGTCTATAACCGTAACGAGAGACGAAGCCACCTTTTGGCCTATCTTGCCGGAATAGACGGACAGGTCGGCCAGAGCCAGATCCGCCTCAAGGCCGTGCCCCACGGCCTCATGTATCATCGTGCCTCCGGCCTCGCTCGATAACACGACGGCCATCCGGCCTCCGGGGGCGCGCCTTGCATCGAGCGCCCTCACCGCCCTGTCTGCTGCGATCTCGGCTATCGCCTCAGGCGGGGTCGAGTCAAAGACCTCAAGCCCGATCGCGCCTCCGACGGGTTCGTAGCCGGTCTGCACCACCTCGCCCGCCTGAGCAATGGCCTGACATACGAACACCACTGAGCTTCTTTCCTCCTCAACCCATTCTCCGAGCGAATTTACGCAGGCAATGGACTTCACCGCGTCGCCGTACATCACCCTTACCTGCCGGATGCGCGCGTCCTTGGCCCATGCAACGGCGTCGGCCCTCTTGACAAGGCCGGTCTTTACGCCGAGGTCAAACGCCTGAGGCGGCCTTAAAATGTCAAAGCGCTTTGACGGGACGCGCCTTACGAGGCCGATGCCGCCTGCGCTCTTGCCCTCCCTTACGCCTTTAGCGACGATGCGGGCGGTTTCGATGAGGCCGGCCTCGGTCAAGTCGCTCGTTGCGGCATAGTAACTCTTAAGCCCGGCGATAACCCGCAACCCGGCGCCCCTGTCTCGCCCGCTCACGACTTTCTCTATCTTCGCCTCCTCGCATACTATCGAGGTGTTGACGACGTCCTCGCAGTATATGTCTGCGAAGTCGCCTCCGTTTTGAAGAAGCGCCTTTATCACCTTGAAAGGGTCAAAGCCCTGTATGACGTGCATACGCCTCCTATTGCTCATCGCTCGACGGATTGCGCGCCTAACGGCCTTGTTGATACCGCGAGGCGTACAAATCGACAACCTGCCTTATCATCTTCTGGTATGAGGTATGTTGCTCCTTGGCCTTCTTCTTGAAAAAATCCACGCTTTCCTTTTTCAAGGAGATAGTGATCTTGACATTTTCCTCTTTCACGGCCAGATGTTCCGGCGGCGGAAAATCCTTGACGACCTTTACGCGCCCCATCGGTTCATCAGTGTATTTTATTTTGCTCTTCATATATCCTCCTTCCTTTTCTCCAATATCCCCCCCGTGGATACGGATAACGTCGCCTCTGTACGTGAATCTAACAGGTTGCTGAAAAACCCAAAAATGCCGAAGACCGCTCAAAAAGGTGCAGATGCGAGGCGGCAGGGTTCCCATTGCGTGCGAAGCACAATGCAATGGGAAGTTGCGAAGAACGAGCCCAGCACCACTTTAGATTACGAAAGCATGTTGCTTAACAAATTTCCTCGTGCAACAAAGTGGTGCTGGGCGCA
>JACRCE010000056.1 GCA_016213015.1 Deltaproteobacteria bacterium
GATTAATTCACTAACACGTCATTGCGAGCAACGCGAAGCAATCTCGTCTTCAAGGAAATCAACAACTTAGAGATTGCTTCGCCGCAAAAGCGCGGCTCGCAATGACAGAAAAGGGAATTAATCAGACCTTCCATAATTATGAAGATGGCAATAAAGCAGGCCTGACCCACTATGCTGTTCCAGAGGTTACTTGATATGAAGTCGTCCATACTCTGCCTATCGTTAGTCCTGTTGCTGTTGATAGCCGCGCCTTTATCCGCAAAGGACGCCGCTTTTGACGGAGAGAAGCTGTTCAACGCCCGCTGTGGATCATGTCACGGCGTCAAGGGCGCCGGTACTGGCAAAGGCCCGCCCCTTGTGCATAGAATCTATGAACCGAATCATCACGCGGACATAACCTTCCGCTGGGCGGTTGAGAGGGGCGTAAAGGCGCATCACTGGAACTTCGGCGACATGCCCAAGCTTGACGGAGTAAAGCTTGAGGAAGTTGAGGCGATAATCAAGTATGTAAGGGATACTCAGAAAGAGGCTGGCATATATTAAAGCTCCTCCCCTTTGTTCAACCTCCCCCTGCCCCATCCTTAATAAGGAGGGGGCAGGGGGAGGGAAGGGTGGGGTTGAGCGCAGCAAAGCCCATCTTCAGTCAAAAATGTTTTTGACGACAAAGAGGATATTCTCCTTCCTTTCCCTGAGTCTTCTCATCATATACGGAAGCCAGTTTTTTCCGTAAGGCACGTAGACCCGGACGCGCCGGCCCTCGTCCGCTAATCTTTTCTGCAATGCGCGCTTGATGCCGAGCAGCATCTCGAACTCAAAACTCCCCTTATCTATCTTATTTTCAAGCGCAAACCGCGTTGCCTCATTGATAAGACGTTCATCGTGGGTCGCAATGGCGGGCATGTTGCCGCGCATCAGGATCTCCTTCATAATCGCGGAGTAATTGTCGTCAACGTCTTTTTTATCTTTGAACGCAACGGATGGCGGCTCTTTGTACGCGCCTTTCACAAGTCTGATGCTCGCGCCATTGTCCGTCAGACGCGCGGCGTCGGCCTGTGTCCTCAGTAAGGATGTCTGAAGGGCGCAACCGACGTTCGGTAACTCTTGTCTTAGCCTGAGGAGTATGTCGATTGTCCTTTGCGTGTAGGCCGAACCCTCCATGTCGAAGCGGACGAAGTTGCCATACCCGTGAGCGCTCCGTATAATCCTTCGCGCATTTTCGTAAGCAAGCTCGTCCGACAGGTCGAGTCCAAGATGGGTGAGCTTGAGCGATACGGCCGCGTCAACGCCCGCGCTTGCAATATCGCCCAACAGGCTCAGGTATTCTTTGACGGACAGTTCAGCCTCTTCGGAGGTTTTTACGTTTTCGCCGAGGTTGTCAAGCGTGGCCGCAATGCCGTATTGATTGAGGGCGCGGGCAACTTTTATCGCGTCGGCCCTGTCTTCGCCCGCGACGTAGCGCCGCGCAAGATAGGTAAGGATACTCACTTTTTCAATCGGTTTGCAAAGTCGGTTATCAGCGTATACAGCCCCTGAGCGCGCTCCGCGGTATCCGCGTCATGCACGTCGTAGTTGACGCGAACCGTCTTGTGCTTGATCTTGATTATGGCCGCGAGATCAACCGGCGTTGCGATCAACACCGCGTCGCATGGCACGTTGTTTATGGTCTCCTCAAGCTCTCTCTTCTGCTCGTCCGAGTATCCCATCGCGGGCAGGAGATTTTCAAGGCGCGGGTACTTGTCGAGCGCGGCGCGTATCGAACCGATTGCATACGGCCTTGGGTCAACGGCAACCGCCCTGTGGCGGCGCGCCGCAACCATGCCCGCGCCGTAAGCCATGCCGCCGTGGGTGAGGGTGGGGCCGTCCTCCACGACGAGCACCTTTTTACCGACTATTGCAGAGGCGACCGTTACAACCGAGGCGGTCTTGATGATCTTGGCCGAGGGATTCACGGCCTTGACGTTTTTGATGATCGCCTCGATGCCCTCAATCGGCGCGCCGCCGACCTTGTTGATGACGACCGCGTCCGCGATGCGCAGGTTGACGTTGCCGTGGAAGTATTCGTTTTCATGCCCTGGGCGAAGGGGATCGGCCACGGTAAGCGCGAGGTCAGGCTTCAAAAAAGGCGTGTCGTTGTTGCCGCCGTCCCAGATGATTACGTCCGCCTCCGCCTCGGCGGCCTTTAATATCTCCGCGTAGTCCACGCCCGCGTAAACGACCACCCCGCTCTTTACGAGATGGGCGTACTCCTCCATCTCCTCTATGGTGCAGTCCGCTTTGAGCATGTCCGCCTCGGATGCGAACCGCTGAACCGATTGCGCCTCAAGGTTCCCGTAAGGCATGGGGTGGCGTATGGCAACGGGCCTGAGTCCGGCTTCCTTGAGTGTTCCAGCCACAAACCGCGTAACGCCCGATTTTCCGCAGCCGGTGCGCGTGGCGCATACCGAGATGACGGGCTTCCCCGATTTGAGCATGGTCTTTTGAGCGCCAAGGAGCGTAAAGTCAACGTCAAGAGAGGCGCATAAGGCCGCGCGCTCCATGATATAGGCATGGGGCACGTCGCTGTAGGAGAATACGGCCTCGTCCACCCGTTCTTTTTTTATCAGTTCCGGCAGGGCCGCTTCAGGGACTATAGGGACGCCTTGAGGGTAGAGCGCCCCGGCGAGCGATGCCGGATAAACGCGGTTTTCTATGAACGGTATCTGCGTCGCCGTGAACGCGACGACCAGCGTGGACTTATCGGTCCGGTAGAGCACATTGAAGTTGTGGAAGTCTCTGCCTGCCGCGCCCATGATTATGATTCTCTTAGTCATTGTAGTTGAGCCTCCTAAGCACAGTCGGCGTTGGAGAGCAGGACGTATCTGCCCTGAGTCTCGATCGCTTCAAGTTCGTCGAATCTTTCAAGGACGTTCTCCCTTGATTTTTCCGTTATCAGCGCGAGAGGCCCGGATTCAAGCAGGGCCTCTATCTCAGCGCCTTTATTTATCCTCGTTGCTTTTTTTCCGGCGTAAAAGGCGATGCTCGGTTTGTTGAGTTCATAAGCAACGAGGCGCGCGGACGTCCCGCATCGCGTTGCGCGTTTGCTCAACACGTACAGGTCTTTTTGCAGCTGCGCGTTCACAGGCGCCGCAGCCATGAGTCGCAAGACGATGATAACGGCAACGGTCGCGCCGGCGGCCCCGGCAAGACCGGTTAAGGGCGAGGACGACCTACATGCCGATATGAGAAAAAGCGAGGCAAGGACGAACAATAATCCGAGTCCTGAAAAAACGATTGACGGCAATGGAACGTCCATCCTTACATTCATGTACGGCAGCACGAACAAGGCAACGCCGATTATGAAGGCGATACCTGCCGAGAGGTACAGCCCGTATCGTTTTGCAAACCTTGGTCTTTCAATCAAATCAACGACGGCCATCGATGCGAGTATCGCGCCTGCCGGAAAGAGCGGGAATATGTAGTTCGGCAACTTTGTCCGGGCTATGGAAAAGAAGACGAGCACAAAGACGAACCAGATCGCGGACAGCAAAAGCAGCGCGTTTTCATGGTTTGACCGTTCTTTGACAGCCTTTACTATTCCCTGCGGGAGAAGCCCCACCCACGGAAAAAATCCAACGATAAGCACGCCGAGATAGAAATAGACAGGCCCGCTGTGGCTCGATATCACGTCGCTGTAGCGCTGAACGTGGTGCTTCATTATAAAGGCGTTGACCCACTCCCAGCCGTTTACGTGGAATTCAGCCGCAAACCACGGGACGGTTATGACGAGGAACAGCGCAATGTTGCCCGGCCGTAATACTTGCCGTATCCTGTTAAGGTCTTTTGTGATCGCGAGAAATATGAAGCCGATGGCAAGCGGAAACAGCGCGCCTATGACGCCCTTTGTCAGCATTGCCGCGCCGGCCGCGGCCCAGAACGCTAAAAACCAGCGGTGATTGTTTTCTTTTACGGCAAGGAAGAACGAATATATCGATGCCGCGATGAAAAACGTAAGCGTCATGTCTGTTACAGCCGAGTGGGAGTAGACGAAAAATTCAATATTAACGAGAAGCGCGAACGCGGCAAGGTACGCGGCAAGGCCGCCCCTGACCCTCTTTATGAAATGGAAGGTCATCATCACAAGGAGTACGCCGAATACCCCTGATACGGCGCGCGCCGAGAACTCGTTGACCCCGAGGAGTTTGTAGGAGGCGCTCATAAGCCAGTATATGAGTATGGGCTTATCGTATCGAGGCTCGTAGTTGTACGTCGGCGTTATGTAGTCCCCGGTCTCCAGCATCTCGCGGGAGGCCTCTGAAAAGACCGCCTCGTCAACGTCGAACAGGATAAGCCCGCCTGATTTGAAAAACGACAGCGATATAGTGAGCAATATCAGTCCGGCGTAAAGCCACTTCCTCCATGCCCATGTCTTGTTGCTAACAAGATACCCGGCGGCAAGCCCGACGACAGCGCCCGCGAATACGTCGGAAGGGTTATGTGAGCCGAGATAAACGCGGGATAAAGCGATGAGTAGCGCAAGGTAATACGCCAAGCCTCTCCATGCGGGATATTTCCGCGCAATGACAGAGGCAAGGGCAAAGCTCACCGTGGCATGTCCTGAGGGGAACGAATTGTATCTGCCGGTAAGGTCTATAAGAGACGGGTTTTGAAGAAAGGCCAGCACAATGTCAGCCGTCGCGTGCGACGGGCGCGGTCTTTCAAACGCGGCCTTGAGGATGTGCGCGGCTATGGAGCTTGCAAAGAGCGCGAAAAGGCCGTCTCTGCCCGCTTCGCGCAGACGGTCTTTCTTCAACCACCAGCCCATGATAAAGATGGCGACCGCAAGGCAGCCAAGCACGGCCCCTTCGCCTATAAAGCTGAAGAAGCGCGATACCGCCTCAAGCGCCTCGGCCTTAGGGATGTTTGTCGCCAATGCATCGAGGATAATAGAAAGGATGAACAGGAGAATGACAAGAACAACGGCAGAGCCGCTTTTGGAATAATTACTCAAACAACGCCTCCTCAAAGATGTCGAGCGCCTTTTTCATCTGAGCGGGGGTCGTGGTAAGCGGAGGCATGAAGCGCGCCACGTTCTTGTCTATGCCGCACTCCACTATTATCAGCCCCTTTGACAAACATGAGGCCATTATCTTGTCAAGCGTTTTTTTGTCGGGCGAGCCGTCTTTCTTGACGAACTCGATGCCTATCATCATGCCGAGGCCGCGCGCGTCGCCTATGGAAGGAGTATCCTTTTGCATGGCCTTCAATCGTTTCATCGCATAAGCGCCCATTGCGCGAGCGTTTTCAAGTACGCGGCCTTTTTCAATCGTGTCAATGGTCGCTATTGCCGCGGCGCATGAAACTGGGTTTCCGCCGAACGTGGTTCCGTGCGCGCCAGGACTCCATTTCGACATCAAGGAGCGAGAAGCGCCGAGCGCGCTCAAGGGAAACCCTGACGCTATGCCCTTTGCCATCACCATTATGTCGGGTTTGAGGCCGAAGTGATTGGAGGCGAACCATTCGCCGGTTCTGCCGAATCCGGTCTGCACCTCGTCGGCTATGAGCAGTATGCCTTCATCGGAGCAGAGTTTCGACAGGCTTGATAAGAACTCCTTAGGCGGGACCACATAGCCGCCTTCGCCCAAGATTGGTTCGATGATGACGCAGGCCACCTCATCCGGGGCTATCTGATGGCGCAGGATGCTTTTAAGGTAGTCAAAGCAGTCCATGCCGCACATGTCCCTTTGCTTGCCCATGGGACAGCGAAAGCAGTAAGGGTATGGGCTGTGATAGACCGACGGCAACAGCGGATGGTAGCGCCTTCTGTACCATGACTTTGACGAGGTGAGGCTGACTGCGCCGAGGGTCCTGCCGTGGAACGCGCCGGTAAACGAGATGATGCCTTGCCTGCCCGTTGTGTGGCGGGCGAGTTTAATGGCGCCTTCCACGGCCTCTGCCCCGCTGTTCGAGAAGAAGAACATCTCTATGTTGTCCGGCGTTATCCTTGCGAGTCTTTCAGCCAGCTCGACCTCCGATTCGTAATAGAATATGCAGCCTGAATGGATGAGAGAGTCCATCTGCCTCTTTGCCGCCTTTATGACAGGGGCAGGGCAGTGGCCTATGTTTGCCGTGGCAAGACCGGACGAGAAGTCCATGTAACGCCTTCCGTCGGTTCCGGTAACGTACAGCCCCGACGCCCTCTTGACCGTTATCTCAGAGTGAAAGACAAGGGCAGGGGTCAGAAGGCGTTGAGCCTTTTTTACGATTTTATCGGTTTTTTTTTCTGGCATCTGTTTGCGGGATACCGTGACGCCCTAATCTTCACTCACAAGCATTGGCGAGCAAAGCTGAGAGTCGTACACCGCAAGGCGTCCGCACTTCTTGCAGACGTAGGCGATGTTGTCGAGCATCGGGGCGCATACGTGGCGCGCATCCTTTACGGTTTTTTTGCAGAACTCGCATTTGAAGGCACCTATATCCGGGTTCGGATGACACAGGTGCCCTTTGCCGCTTGCCGCGCCGGCGCACGTCGGGCATGAGAATGTCTTTACATATCGTGGCATAGTTCCGTGATGCTCCTTTTTTTATAAGGTTGCCTCTAAAAATTGCTATTTTTCCCGATTTCTGCGTCAGGGCGAAAATAAAAAGTTCACATACCGCGTATATGCTGCGCTTTTTATTTTCGCTTCCATCGCCCAGCACCACTTTGGATTACGAAAGGATGTTGTTTCCCAAGTCTCTTCGTGCAACAAAGTGGTGCTGAGGCTTGAACTCGGAAAAACTTTCTAATTTTTAGAGGCAACCTTGCGTCCATTCTTATGAGTAAACGTCCACAAGCATTGCCGTGAGTTTTCTGAGGTGCGTCTTTTCCTGTTCGATGAGGTTTTCGAGGATCAGCCTGTCCCTGCCCCGCATCATACCGCCAAGCTCATAGTAGAAAAGCAAGGAGTCCTTTTCCATGCCTATGGCGGCGGTAACGGCCTGTTTCTCGCTCTTTATCGCCTTGGCAAGACGCGCCCCTTCTCCGATTGAGGTAAAGACGCGGGTGTCGGCAAGGGCCGAGAGGTACAGGGCCGCCTCTTCGTTATAGGTCGTAAACCCAGGGGCGTTTTCCTGTCCGAGGAATTTTCTGAAACCGGCAAAGACCTTGATGTGCTCATGCTCCTCGATGGCGAGGGTCTTGAACAGCGCCTTTAGTCCCTTCGTCTTTGCGGCCTTCATGGCCTGCGAGTAGTAGGCATAGCCGTTTTCCTCGATCCGCACGGCCATGTCAAGCACCTCGGCGCCGCTGAAAAATACAGGGTTCATGGCAATCCCTCCTTTATGATTATAATCAAATTTGCGGCAAAGTAAACCTGCCTTTCTTGAAAGAAAGGCAGGCCAAAGAACTTTAGTCGGGAATAAGCAACAAGGTTTATGAATACTATTGTAGACCTATCGCTTACTCCATGACACAAAATAGACGACCTTACCTTGCTCATCGGTCCATCCATGACAGGTTCTTGCCAATTACTAGTTCTTCCATCGCCGCATGGTGTGTATTGGTCATGGGGATAAGGCGCATTTCAAACCCGTGAGCCTGCGCCAATTCCTTTACCTCATCGGCATTGTCATAGGTCATAAGGAAGTCGCCCTTCAATGATTCGCATGTCCTGAACAAGCGTTCATGGTCTATGAGGCTGTGTTTATATAACCGTTTCCCGGCTTTCTTGCCGCCTGCCGTGTATGGAGGGTCTATAAAAAAAATTGCGTCTTTTATCGCTGAGAATTCCTTCATAACTTCCAAGCCGTCGGCGCAACGGAAATCAATCCTGTCGGAGATATTGTTCAAGTTCAGCAGTCTTTTAGCAAGCGTTTCAGGATACCAGCGCGAACGAATGCCCTTGCCGTTTTCCCCGTGTTTGATAAAGCCTGAGCCTTCGGCGAGGATTCCGCCATGAAGCGTTCGATTTTTAAGGATCGTCTTAAACGCCTTTTCCCTTTGCGCGGCGGATGTTTTATTCAGTTCGGCGATGACGGTCTCTCTTGTGAGGTCAAAGGTAAGGATTCGATTGGCCAGCCATTCGGCCTCGCCATTGACGATGGATTCCCATACAACGGCAATCTCCTCATCCAATTCAAGCATGACCGCGTTTTCAACCAGATTTTCAAAGAGAGCCGTAAGGCTGATAATCCCGCCGCCTGCGAACGGTTCAATAAGTATTCTCGGTTTCGGATTCATGAGATTGATCCATCGCCTGAACGTCGGCACGAACCATGTCTTTCCGCCGGGATAGCGGAATATGCTCCGTTGCGGGACGGACGCGACATTGACCGGCCTGTGTATCTCCCGTGCCTCATCCAATTCAGAAAACAGTTTTGTTTGTCTGAGGTTCATGTCAAAAAGGCCTCTCGATCGCTTTGTTCACCGGAGGGCTTTCGAGCTGTTCATCAAGTTTCTCTTGCAGGAGTTTTATGAACTCTTCAACCTTTCCCGGCGATGGCGTGGTGATGGAAAGAAGGGCAGGCTCAAACTTGGTGAAGACCTCATCAACCTTCTTAAGAGCATATCTTCCCGACTTTTGACCTTTTTCTTTTATCATTTCTAAATCGTAGATGAGCCAGGCGATATCCGCATCGGATTTCGGCACCTGCTCCAACTTGGGTAGCGTGGCAAAAAAGCCTTTGCTCAACGCAACGGCGGTCTTCTTCCCCCAACCGTGAACTATTCCGCCTTTGAAAAGAAGTTGCGGGACAAGTCTTTTGCGCGATGATGAAAGATAATCAGGCCGTGGATAGTTGGGTTCTTTAGACAATCCATCGAAGCGCGGCCTTGCTGGTCTTGCATGTAATGCTCGAATGGTTCCCTTACGTTGCCGGAGATATAGACGGCCTGAATCTCAAGCGCGCCGAAATCATATACCTTGCCGTTATTGTCATAAGCGACTAAAACCATATCTATGTTGCCAGCGGACTTGCCTTTCGAGTCGTTCATCCGCACTTCCGTAAGGGAACTCCACGTTGCCGCCTTGTCAAAAAAGAAGGATGCGGCTTCATCGGCAATAATCCAGTCTTCGCGAAAACGGATTGGACAGGTAATGATCGGCATATCGTCCTGATAGATGCCGCAAACGCCGAGAGGATTCCTCGCTTTATCTTTTGTGCAGTTCGGCACGATATTGTTGAAGGGGCATAAACGGTGCGCGCGAAAACGCTTCGCCTTTAAGCTCATGTCCGTGGTGAGATGCCCAAAAACTTCGGCAAGCGGGTGTTTGCGGGTCGGCATTTGATGTCCTGTTTCTCTCGGCTTTCTATGGCTCATTATATTACTCAAGCCATGTGAAAGCAATGGACATTGGTAAATGGGATAAGCCGCATGGGCAATATCGGCATTCGCCAGTCTTGGCGTTTGTTCCCTATTAAAGTTCTTTGGACTTACCTTTCTTTCAAGAAAGGCAAGTCATGCGCCTCTCGAAATCGCCGCGCCGGTCGTGCCCTTTACGGTCTTGTAGCTGTCGTAGTTCCAGAAAAACGATATGCCTGTCGAGAACATGCTCCTTGTGTTTACGAACGTCCTCACCCCTCGCTTAACGGATGATGTGAACGACGACACGTTCTTGTATGACCTGATAAGGCCGTCGTAGAGCGCGTCGGGCGTCATCTGCTTCGGCCTGAACACGGGCTCGAATATATTGTATCGTTCCCAGTCCTTTGGATAATCGGTGTAGAGGAGTCTTTTTTCGTCCGCGAGGCGCTTATACAGAACGGTGCCGGGAAGCGGCGTCTGGATGCTGAGTTGAACCGCGTCTATGCCGGCGTCGAGGATGAACTCAGTGGTTCTGTCAAAACAGTCCTTTGTGTCGTGATCCGTTCCGAACATGAACCCGCCGACTATGGCTATGCCGTGGTCATGTATCTTTTTTACCGCCTCCTTGAAGTTTTTCGTGTTGGGTCTGAGGTTCACGCCCTTCCCCATATTGGCGAGCGCCTCCGGCACGATGGACTCGAAACCGATGAGAAAGACCCTTGCCCCGCTCTTGGAGGCCGCTTGAAGCAGTCCGTCCTGCTCCACGATGTTAAGGCAGGTCTGTCCGGCCCACTCCTTGCCCGTGTCTTTAAGGCGGGCGAACAGCTCGAACGCCCGGTCAAAGGACTTCGTCCCTGTGCCGATGATGTTGTCGTCAATGATGAAAAAGCGTTTGCCTTTTATCTCTTGCGCCTCTTGAACTACCTTATCCATATTCCTCAGGCGCTGTCTGCCGCCGTTAAAGAGCGTAACCGAGCAGAAGTTGCAGTTGTGAGGACAACCCCTCGACGTCTGCATGGTATGAACGAAGTAATCGCCGGTGAGAAGCTCCCTCCTCGGCCTTGGCAGGTCTTCGATGTCAGGCGGAGACGAATCCCTGTAGACTCGCTGTAGAGCGCCTTTGCTGAAGTCTCTTAAAAGGGCGGGCCATAAACGTTCCGCCTCTCCGATAACGACGGCGTTTGCGTAGCGCGCTGCCTCGTCGGGCATCATTGAAACATGGATGCCGCCCAAGACCACCGGTACGCCTCTTTCCATGAACCGTGCGGAGATTTCATAGGCGCGCGGAGCAAGCGGGGTCATGCAGGTTATCGCAACGAGGTCAACGTCGGCGTTGAAGTCGATGTCCTCGACCGCCTCGTCAACGATTTTAACCTCGTACTCCTCCGGGGTGTGAGCCGCCAGAATCGTAAGGCTCAAGGGAGGTATGGCAAGGACCCTGAGCTTTTCAAGAAGTTTCGATCTGTATGACGGACTGATGAACAGGATTTTTTTCATTGAACGGTTGCGCGCTTTCTTTGCTCCCATCCTTGACAAGGAGGCTCGGATATCCCCCCTTAACAAGGGGGGATTGAGGGGGGTATATCCCGACTTTCTACCACACCCAGCCTCCCCTTGAAAAAAGGGGAGGAGAAAAGCAATTACTAATCACAGCCTTGCCCTGCGTCTTTCACGGTTCACGGTCACGGTTCACGGTATTTAGTCTATCTGCGCCTTTTGTAATCTGCCGCTGAAGTCCCTGTATATTACCTTACAGCGGGAGAACATATCAAGACTTCCTCCTCGGCCTCCTGCCTCCCCGTGTCCCATACCGCTTTTCTTGATGCCTCCGAAGGGCAGTTGTATCTCTGCCCCTATGGTCGGCGCGTTTATGTAGACGATGCCCGCCTCAAGGTCGCGCTCCGCTATGGCCGTATTGTTGACGTCCTGCGTATATATCGCCGCTGAGAGGCCGTACTCCACGTAGTTTGCAATCGAGATGGCGCTGCCAAGGCTTGTCGCCTTTATGACCGAGACCACCGGGCCGAATATCTCCTCCTGCGCGATGCGAGCGGACGGCATTACGTCCGCGAATATGGTCGGTTCGATGAAGTACCCTTTTTTGAGCGGGCCGTCCGTTGACCGTGAGCCGCCAAGCACAAGGCGGCCTTCCTTTTTGCCGACGTCAATAAGCCCAAGCACCTTGTTCATCTGCGATTCGTTTACGACAGGGCCTACGTGTACCCCTTTTGAAAGTCCGTTGCCGAGTCTGAGTTTTTTTGCCGCTTTTACGAACATAGTCAGGAATTCATCGTAAATCTTTTCGTGCACGATAACCCTTGACGCCGCCGTGCATCTTTGTCCCGCCGTGCCGAATCCTCCCCACAGCGCGCCCTCCACGGCAAGTTCGAGCCTCGCGTCATCCATTACTATTATCGGATTTTTTCCGCCCATCTCGCAGCTTATCTTCGTTCCAAGGGCGGCGCATGTCTTTTGAAGCGCCTCGCCGGTCGTTGATGAGCCGGTGAAGGATAGAAGGACAATGCCTTGATGAGCCGCAAGACACTCTCCGGCCTCCTCTCCCTTGCCGTGGACTATGTTTAATACACCGGGAGGAAGACCCGCGCTGTTTATTATGTCAACGAGCCTTGAGGCGCATACCGGCGTATAGCTTGACGGCTTCAGTACCACGGTATTGCCGCATATCAGCGCGGGCAGTATCTTCCACGCGGGTATGGCGATCGGAAAGTTCCAAGGCGTTATCAGACCGGCCACGCCGAGAGGCTCGCGGACGGATTTGCAGTCCTTGAACGGCAACTCCGAGGGAACGGTCTGGCCGTCAAGCCGTCTGCCTTCCCCTGCCATGTAATAGGCCATGTCAACGGCCTCCTGAGCGTCGCCGAGACCTTCGGACAGTATCTTGCCCATCTCGCGGGTTACGACTTCTCCGAGCGATGCCTTGTCCTTCAAAAGCAGACTTGCGGCGCGAAAGAGTATCTCCCCGCGCTTGGGCGCGGGCACGAGGCGCCAGCCTTTGAAGGCGCGCCGAGCGGCCTCTACGGCCATGTCGATATCGGCCTTGCCTGATGCAGGGGCAGTCCCTATGACCTCGCCGGTAGCCGGGTTCAGACTTTTAATCGTTCTCCCTGATTTTGCAGGGACCGCCTTTCCGTTGATGAGGTTCATCACCTTGACGGCCATGTAAGCCTCCAGTGAGCCGGTATATTTTCAGGGAACCTTTTTCGAGTATATCAAAACCTCTTGCTTTTTCAAGCCGGTTAAATTAATTTGTAATATTGAAACAAGGCCGTACCAGACCTACGACAATGAAAAAAAACGCGAAAAAACTTGTCCCCGCATGTCTGAAGCGGGGAACAGAGACAATCGAAGGGTTGAGGACGCGCATAGACGCGATCGATTCGCGGATAGTCGCGCTCCTCAACAAGAGAACCGGTTACGTCCTCAAGGTCGGCAAGGCCAAGTCGCTCGGGAACAAGGATTATTACGCGCCCGAAAGAGAGCGAGCCATCATCGCTCGTCTGACCTCTCTTAACAAGGGGCCTTTTCCGAACAATGCGCTCAAGAGCGTGTACCGCGAGATAATGAGCGCGTCGCTCTCCCTTGAAAAGCCTTTGCGGGTGGCCTTTCTGGGGCCTCAGGCGACATTCACGCATGAGGCCGCAATGCGACAGTTCGGCTCGTCCGGCGAGTTCATAGCAAAGCAGGAGATAGAGGAGGTCTTCGACGACGTTGAAAAGAATAGAGCCGACTTCGGCGTCGTGCCCATCGAAAATACCATCGAAGGCGTGGTTACGCATACGCTCGACATGCTCGTTACCTCCCAGCTCAAGATAAGCGCCGAGGTCATGCTCCCCATATCCCTTGCGCTTATGAATAAGACAGGCGTCTTATCGGACGTAACGAGGGTTGCTTCCATGCCTCATGCCATTGCCCAGTGCAGGGGCTGGCTCAAGAACAATCTGAGCGACGTGGAGATTATGAGCGCGCCGTCAACGGCAAGAGGGGCCGAGATGGCCGCTGTTGCCCCGTCCATCGCGGCGGTGGCGAGCCGGAGCGCGGCGGCCCTCTATGACCTCAAGATAGTCGCCGACGGCATAGAGGACAACGCCAACGGATTCACGCGCTTTCTCGTCATAGGCTCCAAGACGGCAAAGAGGACGGGGACGGACAAGACCTCGGTCATGTTCGCCATAAAGGACGCGCCGGGCGCGCTTTATTCGATATTGAAGCCCTTTGCCGAGAAGAACATAAATCTTACAAAGATAGAGTCCAGGCCCATGAAGACCAAGGCGTGGGAGTATCTGTTCTTCGTTGACCTTGACGGCCATATAAGCGACGCTCGCGTAAAGGCCGCGATAGGCAAGCTTGAGGAGTCCTGTTCGTTTTTGAAGGTGCTTGGTTCTTATCCTCGCTCCCTACCTTTTTTGAAAGAAAGGTAGGCCAAAGAACTTTAATTGGGAATCGTCAGCAAGGCCGGCGAATGCTTATATTGCCCGCGTTGCTTGTCCTGTTCGCATCAGCGGTTTATTTGACAACCTGCAAGGATGATTGCAATGAAAAAAAGATTCAACCTTCCGGTCTCCGAGGCAATAGCCACGCTTCTCCCTTATCCGCCGGGTAAGCCGATAGAGGAGCTTGAGCGCGAGCTCGGCATAAAGGGTTCCATTAAACTTGCGAGCAACGAAAATCCGCTTGGCCCGTCGCCAAAGGCTCTAAAGGCCGTTCAAGCGGCGTTGGGCAATCTCCATAGATACCCGGACGGCTCATGCCATTATCTGAGGGAGGCGCTTGCCGCTCATCTGGCTATGCCGATGGAGACGATAATCCTCGGTAACGGGTCAAACGAGATAATCGAGCTGCTGATACGCGCATATCTCAAGGAGGGCGACGAGGTAGTCATGGCCGACCCGTCCTTTGCGGTCTATCCGATAGTCGTCAAGGCCGTGGGCGCAAAGGCGGTTTGTGCGCCTTTGAAGGGATTTCGTCACGACCTTCCGGCAATGGCCCGACTCATAACGGACAGGACGCGCATCGTCTTTATAGCAAACCCGAACAACCCGACCGGCACCACGGTGAGCGCAACGGAGTTGAAAAGTTTTATGCAGGGCGTACCGGAAGACGTAATCGTCTGCGTTGACGAGGCGTACTTCGAGTTTGTCAGGACAAAGGAGTTCCCGGCAACGCTCGATTATATAAATGAAGGCAGGAACGTCTTGCTGTTAAGGACTTTTTCAAAGGTATACGGACTTGCCGGTTTGAGGGTGGGCTATGGAGTTGCCAGACCTGAGATGATAGACTATATGAACAGGGTAAGACAGCCCTTTAACGTAAACTCTCTGGCGCAGGCCGCCGCTCTTGCCGCGCTCAACGACGCGGAACATCTTAAAAATACGATTGAAAATAACGTGGCTGGGCTTGACTATCTCTTCAGGAAGCTCAGCGCAATGGGGCTTGAATGTGTGCCCACTGAGGCCAACTTCTTTCTCGTAAAGGTAGACGACGGCAAGGGCGTATATGAAGCGCTCCTCAAAAGGGGCGTGATAGTAAGACCGATGGCGAGCTACAACATGCCTGATTATATCCGCGTGTCAATCGGCTTGCCGCTGGAGAACAGGCGGCTTGTCGCTTCGCTTAAAGACGTGCTGAACGCGAGTTAAGGAACGGAGGCTTACATGATAATAGTCTTGAAAAAAGGCGCCACTGAACAGGAGATAGAGCATGTGGCCGAGAGGATAAAGTCGTTAGGGCTTGCCGTGCACATCTCCAAGGGCAAGGAGCGCACCATAATGGGCGCGATAGGGGACGAGGAAAAACTTAGCGCTTTGCCGCTTGAGGCGATACCCGGCGTTGAAAGCGTGGTGCCCATCCTGAAGCCTTATAAACTCGTAAGCCGTGAGTTCAGGAAGGAAGCGAGCGTCGTTGATGTGCTTGGCGTAAGATTCGGCGAGACCGAGGTGGTCGTCATAGCAGGGCCGTGCAGCGTAGAGAACAAGGAGTCCATCGTTGACGCCGCGAAAAAGGTCAAGGCCGCAGGGGCAAAGGTGCTTCGCGGAGGGGCGTTCAAACCGAGGACGTCTCCCTATGACTTTCAGGGGCTTGGCATCGAGGGTCTGAAACTCCTTCAAGAGGCCAAGAAGGCGACCGGCCTGCCCATAATAAGCGAGCTTATGGACCCGCGCGATACCGAGCTCTTGTGCGAGTACGTTGACATCATCCAGATAGGCGCGCGCAACATGCAAAACTTCAGGCTGCTTACCGAGGCGGGCAGGACCAAAAAGCCGGTGCTGTTGAAGCGCGGACTCTCGGCCACCATAAAGGAGTTTCTCATGTCAGCCGAGTACATAGCGGCTCAGGGCAACGCGAACATCATCTTATGCGAGAGGGGCATAAGGACGTTTGAGACCGCGACGCGCAATACGTTAGACCTCTCGGCCGTGCCGGTTCTAAAGGAGGAGACGCATCTGCCGATAGTGGTTGACCCAAGCCACGCGGTAGGCAGATGGGCGCTTGTCGGCCCGCTTGCCCTTGCCGCCGTTGCCGTGGGCGCGGACGGTCTGATGATAGAGGTGCATCCTGATCCGGAAAACGCGCTGTGCGACGGCGCGCAATCCTTGAAGCCAGCAAAGTTCGCGCACCTGATGGAGGACGTGAAGAAGGTGGCGCTGGCCATAGGAAGGCGCGTATAGAAATGACGGATTCAAGGCAACTACATTTCAACAAAGTAGCCATTATAGGCGTCGGACTCATCGGCGGCTCCCTTGCCATGGTCATGCGCGAGAAGGGCATCGCCGGCACGATAACCGGCATAGGCAGGGGCATTAAAAATCTTGAGGCCGCAAAGCGGCTTGGCGTGGTTGATTCCATAACGCAAGAGATTGAGGAAGGCGTTATTGACGCTGATCTTGTGGTGGTTGCGATTCCTGTGATGAAAACCGCGGATGTGCTCAAGAAGGCGGCGCCGCATCTCAAAACGGGTTGCATAGTAACCGACGTGGGAAGCGTAAAACATGAGGTGATAGAGTCTGCTCAAACGATATTGCCAAAAGGCGTCAGGTTCGTTGCCGGACATCCGATAGCCGGAACCGAGCATTCGGGCGTGGAGGCCGCTTTTAAGCATCTGTTCGAGGGAAAAAACTGCATTCTGACGCCGACGAACGCCACGGACAAGGCCGCTCTGGAGCAAGTCAAGAGCCTGTGGCTTTCAGCGGGCTCAAACGTGGTTTTGATGGACGCGGAGTTGCATGATTGGACGTTTGCGGCGGCGAGTCATCTGCCGCATATAATCGCATATACGCTCGTCAACACGGTTGCCCTTGCCGGGAGCGAAGGCTTTGATTTGCTTAAGTATTCCGCTGGAGGTTTCAGGGACTTCACGCGCATAGCGTCATCCTCGCCGGAGATGTGGCGGGACGTGTGCGGCATGAACAAGGGCTATATAATGGAGATGCTCGACAGCTTCCAGAAGCGCCTCGATGTGATCAAGAAATGCGTGCAGAATTCAGACCTTACGACCCTTCAGAGGGAGTTTGAAAAGGCCAAGAAGTTCAGGGATTCTATCGCTCATAAACACCACGAAGGATGTTCTCATCATGGGCATGGGCATGTCCACGGCCATGAGCATGAACATTGATTAAAAGGCTATGAACACTGCGGCCAATGACATATTTACAGGCACGGTTTTCGTCAAACCGGCTCAGGGGCTCGTTAACGACGCCGTCGTATCCGTGCCCGGGGATAAGTCTATCTCTCATCGGGCGGTCATGCTTGGCTCCATAGCCGACGGCGTTACCGAGGTCTACAATTTTTTGGAGGGGGAGGACAACCTTTCCACCATAGCCGCCTTCAGGCGCATGGGCGTCAAGGTGGAGTTCGTAAAGACCTCCGCGGGCGAGGCGGGATGCCTTCGCATAAACGGCGTGGGGCTTCGGGGTCTCGTCGAGCCGGACGACGTGATCGACGCCGGGAATTCAGGCACGACGGCAAGGCTCGTTACCGGGCTTTTATCGGCGCAGCCGTTCTTCTCGGTCATCACCGGGGATGAGACCCTTAGAAGGCGTCCCATGAAAAGGGTTGTAGAGCCTCTCACGATGATGGGCGCGGAGATACGCGGGGCAAAGGCGTCGTCCCGCTTGCCGCTTGCGATAAACGGCAACGGCGCAAAAGGGCTAAAGGGCATAAGATACAGGACGCCGGCAGCGAGCGCGCAACTCAAGAGCGCCATCCTGCTTGCCGGACTGTACGCTCAGGGCGACACCATAATCGAGGAGCCTGAAAAAAGCAGGGATCATACCGAGCGTATGCTCGCCCTCTTTGGCGCGGACATTACGGTTGAGCGGGGCTTCATTCGGGTAAGTTCGACAAACAGCCTTAACGGGTGTAAAATAAGGGTGCCCGGGGACATATCCTCAGCCGCCTTTTTCATGGTTACAGCCATGCTGCTGCCTGAGAGTTCCCTTACGATAAGCGGCGTGGGCGTGAACCCGACGCGCACCGGCATTATCGACATATTGCGCAAGATGGGCGGTTCGGTCGAGCCGTTGAACGCGACGGCCGTGTCGGCTGAGCCTGTTGCGAACATAATCTGCAAGGGATCCAGCCTCAAGGCCATTGAGATAACCGGCGAGGAGCTTGTCCCGGCCATTGACGAGTTTCCGATAATATGCGTTGCCGCCGCCTTCGCGCATGGGACTACGACGATAAGCGGGGCAAGGGAGCTGAGGGTTAAGGAGAGCGACAGGATAGCGGTTATGTCCGAGTGCCTTACCAAGGCAGGCGTAAGGAATACCGAAAAAGAGGACGGTATAATCATAGAGGGGAGCAACGGCGCGAGGATACGAGGCGGCAGGATTGACAGCCACGGCGACCACCGCATCGCAATGGCGATGGCGGTTGCTGGGTTGTGGTCGGTCGAGGGCATGGAGATAAACGGTTCAGCGTGCGTTGACGTGTCCTTTCCCGGATTTTTCAGCCTCTTGGACAGGGTAAGGGCAACGTAATGGCCCCGGTTATTGTAATCGCCGTTGACGGTCCCGGCGGAGTGGGCAAGTCCACGGTAAGCAGGACGCTGGCGAAAAGGCTCGGCCTTGCTTACGTCAACACCGGCGCGATGTACAGGGCTTATGCCCTTGCGGCGATTAAAAAAGGCGTTGACATCCACGACAAAGAAGCGCTTGAAGGGTTTTGCAAAGGCGCGTCTATCGTCTATGACGCGGCCAAAGGTTCCGTGTCCGTGAACGGGGACGATTATACGGAAGAGGTTGGCGGGTTGAAGGCGGGCGAGAGCGCCTCGATAATCTCCACCAATGCCGAGGTGCGCCGGAGACTCGTCGCATATCAAAGAAGCCTCGGCCTGAGGGCCTCTTGCGTAATGGAGGGCAGGGACATCGGCACAGTTGTTTTTCCTGACGCGGCAATCAAGTTTTTTCTCGACGCGCCGCCCGATGTGAGGGCGAAAAGACGGGGCGCGGAGTTTTCAACGGCTTCAAACGTCTCGATTGACCATGCCCTTCGTCAAAGGGATAAACGCGACGCCGAAAGGAGAGAGTCTCCCTTGAAACCGGCGCAGGACGCGGTAGTCGTGGATACGGCTGAACTGGACTTGAACGGCGTGGTTGACAAACTGCTGGAGATATTGAAAGACAGAGGGATATGTTAAAGGCCGTGAACCGTGACCGTGAGCCGTGAAAAAGAGAAATCTTTTTACGGTCACGGTCACGGTTCACGGACACGGTATTCACATGGAAATCTTCGTAGCCAAATCATCGGGATTCTGTTTCGGGGTCAAGAGGGCGATAAACATCGCGACAGACTGCGCGGAGCATTCGTGCGGCGGCATCTATACGCTCGGCCCGATCATACATAACCCGCAGGTGGTCAAGCGGCTTGAACAGTCGCATGTGTACGAGAAGTCCGACGTTGAAGATATCGAGTCCGGCACCGTCATTATCCGTTCGCACGGCGTACGGCTCGACGAGTACGAACGCGCAAAGCAAAAGGGGCTTGACGTGGTTGACGCCACCTGCCCGTTCGTCAAAAAGGCTCAGGAGATCGTGTCGCTCCTCTCAGATGAAGGCTACGTCGTGGTGGTGGCCGGAGAGAAGGACCATCCCGAGGTCAAGGGGCTTGTAAGCTACGGCGCATCCGGCATACGGGTGGCCGATTCGCCGGAGGCCATTTCCGACATGCCGCGCTGCAAGAAGATAGGCGTCGTGGCGCAGACCACGCTTCCTCTGGAGAAGTTCGAGGACATAGTGAGCGCGTGTCTCGCCAAGACGGCCGAGCTCAAGGTCTACAATACGATATGCAACGCCACGTCGGTAAGGCAAAAGGAGAGCGCCGAACTCAGCCGTAAGGCAGACTGCATGATAGTCGTCGGCGGCAGAAACAGCGCCAACACGAGAAGGCTTGCCGAGATATGCCGTCAGATACAACCCAAGACCCATCATATCGAGGTGGCCGACGAGTTCAATGCAGGATGGTTGGATGGCGCGGAAACGGTCGGCATAACCTCGGGGGCATCAACCCCTGATTGGGTCATAGAGGCCGTTGTCGAGCGCATAAGGTCCGTTGTGGCGGCGGAAAAAAAGTTGCAAATCTGAGGTCATCGAGGCGCAGCGTAGAATATCGTCTTCAAGCGCCCCACCCTGCCCTCCCCCGTAAAGGGGGATGGGAATCGGTGAAAAACTCATCGGATCGGATCCTCCCAGCCTCACTCCCCTCCTTACTAAGGAGGGGTCAGGGGGATGTTACAATAAGGGGAGGAGTTTTTTTTGGTAGAGGATGCCGCGCCGCTGTTTTAACATGTTCCCGTGGCGGCGGGAGTTTGCCCCCGCCGCTGACGAGGCTGAAGCCGTCGGGAGGAAATTCCTGACGGCGCAAAAAGATTTCTCAACGCTGAACGAAAGGGGATTATAGCGACGCCATGTCAGGCCAGACCATAACTGAAAAGATACTTGCCAAACACGCCGGGCTAAAGGCGGTTTCGCCGGGCGAGCTGATAAACGCGAAGATCGACATCGCGCTCGGCAACGACATAACCGCGCCAATCGCCATCCGCGAGTTCAGGAAGGCAGGGGCGAAAAAGGTCTTCAACAGGGATAAGGTCGTGCTCGTGCCGGACCACTTTACGCCTAATAAAGACATAAAGTCGGCCGAGCAGTGCAAGATACTGAGGGAGTTCGCCGCCGAGCATAAACTTACTCATTTCTACGACGGCGGGGAGGTCGGCGTCGAACACGCCCTGCTTCCCGAAAAAGGCGTGGTGGTTCCGGGAGACCTCGTAATCGGCGCGGACTCGCACACGTGCACTTACGGCGCGCTCGGCGCTTTCTCGACGGGCGTAGGCTCAACAGACCTTGCCGCGGTTATGATAACAGGGGAGTTGTGGTTCAAGGTGCCTGAGACGATGAAGTTCGTCTTCAGCGGCAAGCTCGGCAAGTGGGTGAGCGGCAAAGACCTGATACTGCACGTCATCGGCGAGATCGGCGTTGACGGCGCGCTCTACAGGGCAATGGAGTTTTGCGGTACCGCGATTGAAAAACTCAGCATAGAGAGCAGAATGGCGCTTTGCAATATGGCGATAGAGGCAGGGGCAAAGAGCGGCATAATAGCGCCGGACGCCATAACAAGGGCGTATGTCGAAGGGCGCGCGGAGCGGCCCTTCAAGTGCTACGCAAGCGACAAAGACGCCGTATACTGCGACGCGCGCGACTACGACTGCTCGAAGATAGAGCCTAAGGTGGCCTTTCCGCATCTGCCCGAGAACACGAAAAATATCTCGGAGGTCGGCAATATTCCGATAGATCAGGTTGTCATCGGCTCGTGCACCAACGGCAGGCTGGAGGACCTTGCAATAGCGGCAAAGCTCCTGAAAGGCAAGAAGACCGCCAAACACACGCGGCTTATCATCATCCCTGCCACTCCGCTCATATACGCTCAGGCCATGAAAAAGGGCTGGTTCGACATATTCCTGAAGGCGGGCGCGATCATAAGCCCGCCGACATGCGGGCCGTGTCTCGGCGGACACATGGGCATCCTTGCCGCCGGGGAGAGGGCGCTTGCCACGACCAACAGAAACTTCGTCGGAAGGATGGGGGACCCGAAAAGCGAGGTCTATCTTGCAAACCCGGCGGTTGCCGCGGCGACGGCGATCAAGGGACGCATCGCCCATCCCGATGAAGTCGCGTAAACGGTCTTGAGCCCGAGAGGTTTCGATTCTTTTGCCCCGCTCTACGATCTTGGGGTTTCGATTATCGCCTTTTTTTTCGGAGGCGAGGAGGGTTTAAGACAAACGGTTATCGACGCGCTTGCCCCTGTGAATGGCCGGCGCGTCCTTGATGTTTTTGCGGGCACCGGGGCGATAGCCTTGAAGGCAAGCGGCGCCGGGGCTGAGGTCGTCGTGCTCGATCTTAGCCAAGGCATGTTGAGAGTAGCCAAGGAGAAGTCCCGCTCAAGCGCCGTTCCAATCGGCATTGTGGCCGCTGATGCGGCTTTTATGCCTTTTGCCGACAGCGCCTTCGATGCAGTAGTTGCCTCGATGGGTCTGCATGAGACAGCCTCAGCCGAGGGCACGGCTGTCATAAATGAGTCTTACAGGGTCTTGAGGCCCGGAGGCCGTTTCGTCATCTTCGATTATCATAAGGCGGACGGGTTTGCAGGTTTTCTTCAGGGTCTGTTTTTTGCCTTTGCCGAGGGTGACAGTGCGCGGGAGTGGGCGCGCTCCGACGTCCAGCAGAGGCTGTCCTCAGCCGGGTTCAAGGGATTTAAGAGAAAGTTTCTTCTGAAAAGGGCGTTGCAGGTGATAACGGTCGAGAGGTGAGCGTGCTTAAATCATGCGAGGTGACTTATGAGACTCAAGGGCAGGGCGTGGAAGTTCGGGGCCGACGTGGACACGGACAGGATAATACCGGCCAGATACCTTAATACGTCTGACCCGGTGGAGCTTGCGAAGCACTGCATGGAGGATGAGGACGCGGGCTTTGCCGGGAAGGCAGCCCACGGCGACATGATAGTGGCCGATAAAAACTTCGGCTGCGGCTCATCCCGCGAGCACGCGCCCATAGCCATAAAGGCCGTGGGGGTCTCCTGCGTAATAGCAAAGAGCTTCGCAAGGATATTCTACAGAAACTCCTTTAATATGGGGCTTCCAATACTTGAATCGGCCGAGGCCGTTGACGCCATTGACAATGCCGACGTGGTCGAGGTGGACATGGACAGCGGAGAGATATACAACGTTACAAAGGACGCGCGCTTCAAGGCCAAGCCGATTCCGCCATTTATGCAGGAGCTTGTAAATGCCGGAGGGCTTATCGAATCCATCAAGAAAAAGGGGCTTGTTCGATGAAACGTTTCAACGTGGCGGTTTTGCCGGGGGACGGCATAGGCCCTGAGATAATGGCCGAGGCGATAAAGGTGTTGCAGGTCGTGGGCAAAAGGTTCGGCGTTGACTTCAAGTTGACGCACGCGCTCGTCGGCGGCGCTTCGATTGACGCATCGGGCATACCGCTTACCGACGAGACGTTGCGATTGGCGCTTGACGCGGACGCTGTCATGTTAGCCGCGGTGGGCGGCCCCAAGTGGGAGTCTCTTGATTATTCATTAAGGCCGGAGCGGGCGCTGTTGGCCTTGCGAAAAGAGATGGGACTTTTCGCCAACCTGAGACCCGCGAAGATACACAAGGCGCTGATGGGCGCGTCCACGTTGAAGCCCGAGGTGATAGACGGCGTAGATATTCTGGTGGTAAGGGAGCTTACCGGCGGGCTTTACTTCGGCACGCCGAAAGGCGTTGAAAAACTGCCGGACGGCACGGAGCGCGGCGTCAACACCATGGTCTACACGACCCCTGAGATAGAGCGCATCGCAAAGGTGGGCTTTGAAGCGGCGAGGAAGAGAAGAAAAAAACTTTGCAGCGTTGACAAGGCCAACGTGCTTGAGACCACGGAGTTGTGGAGAAGGGTGGTCTCCCGCGTCGGCAAAGACTTTCCCGACGTTGAGTTGAGCCACATGTACGTCGACAACTGCGCCATGCAGCTCGTTAGAAACCCGAAGCAGTTCGACGTCATCGTAACGGAAAACACCTTCGGCGACATCCTGTCCGACGAGGCGTCAATGCTTACAGGCTCCATAGGGATGCTCCCTTCGGCAAGCCTCGGCGTTGATTCGAGGCGCGCCATGTATGAGCCGATACACGGAAGCGCCCCTGACATAGCCGGCAAGGGGCTGGCCAATCCGCTTGCAACCATCCTTTCGGCCGGGATGATGCTCAACTACTCGTTTGACATGCAGGACGCGGCAATGGAGATTGAAAAGGCGGTTGAGGCTGTGTTGAACAAGGGATTCAGGACGGCAGACATAGCAGAGCAGGGCGTAAAGCCGATAAGCACGGCACAGATGGGGGAGGCGGTTGTAAAGGAAGCTCTGCATAGTCACCGAACGAAGCCTTAGTGATTACGCCCGCCGCATAAGAATTGCGGCAAGGTAGGCGGCATAAAGCGCAAGCAATACTGTCCCGCGCCATCGTTGAATAAAGCCTTTTCGCGTCGGGAAGGTGAGAGCCGTCGCGCTCAGCCCAAAGGCCAGGGCAGCCCAGACTGAGCGTGGGTCAACGGTTATCGGGTGGATCACGGCGGCGATTGCGACGATGAACAGGCCGTTGAAGATGTTGCTGCCGAGTATCGTTCCAAGGCCCATCTCGTCCTCGCCGCGGAGCTTGGCAACGATCGTCGTCGCAAGCTCAGGCACCGACGTGCCGACCGCTACAATCGTTGCCCCGATGATGAACTCATCCATGCCATAGGCGGCGGCGACGCCTATTGCGCCGGAGACGATGAGGCGTCCCGCGACGAATAGAAAGGCGAGACCAACGACGCATAGGGCGGCAGCCGTCCATCCGGTGCGCTTACCCACGGCCTCCTTTGCGTTGTTCCGCTGTTTGTTCGCTTCGACAAGCACAGCAACGAGCCAAACGGAAAAAATGACGAGCAGGAGCGCGCCGTCGAATCTGGAGATTGTGCCGTCGAGGATAAGGACGCCGGTGATGACAAAGACAAGCAATGCAACCGGAAAGTCGCGCCTCACGCTGTCTTGAGGGCATTGAATCCCAGAGATCGTCAGCGCAAGGCCGAGGATGAGCGCGACGTTTACGACGTTGCTGCCAAGCACGTCTCCGAGGCCCAACTGCGGCGTTCCGGCAATTGCTGAGTTTATGGAAACGGACAGTTCGGGACTCGACGTGGCGAATGCCGCGACGGTTACGCCGATAATGGCCGGAGAAACGCGCGCCCAGCGGCTCAGTCCAACGGCGCCGCGAACGAACAGGTCCCCGCCTATTCCCGCGGAGACTATTCCTATGGCAAGGGCAACGTAATCATTCATCGTCAGACGCCTTTTATCTTTATTCCGTTTTTCTCAAGCATGGCCGCGCAAACGCCTCTGCCTTTTATAGCGCGCCTTCCCTTCTTGATGAACGATACGCCGCAGGAAGGGCTTTTTTCCTTCAACAGCGCCTCGTCAGCGCCGGTTAAAGCCGCGATCCTTAGCGTCTCCGTTGCCCCTTTAATAAAATATCCGGTAACGTCCGTTCCGTTCTCATCGGCGGCCAAAGCGCGTCCGTCGAGCACATCAACGCCCGTGCCGCCTTGGATACACGCCTTTGGTCTCGGAGTGGGAAGCCCGCCGAGCTGTTCCGGGCAGACTGGAATGACGCACCTGCCTTTTATCGCCCGCATGGCCTTTGGCGAGAGCGCGTGAGAGCCGTCGTATCTTGAGCGGATTCCAAGAAGGCAGGCGCTGATCAGGATAGGCTTGGATGTTTTCAATCAGGGATGCCGACCAGCGGGTTTGTCATGGCCCCTTCGCTCTCCACGACGTTGCGGATAAGAACCCGCCTGCCGTTGACGCTGATCCTGTCTTGAGCGAAGAGTTCGATGGCCTCGGGGTATATCCTGTGCTCCTGAGCGAGTATCCTTTTACTTAACGTTTCAACGGTATCGTCTTGGAGCACAGGCACTATCGCCTGAATGATTATCGGGCCGCTGTCAAGAAGCTCGTCAACGAAATGCACGGTGCACCCGGCGAATTTGGTTCCCGATTCAAGGGCCTTCCTCTGCACGTCAAGACCGGGGAACGACGGAAGGAGCGACGGGTGGATGTTGATTATCCGCATCCTGAACGCGGCGATGAAGGCCGGCGTAAGGAGCCGCATGAAGCCCGCGAGCACGACGAGTTTGACGCCGTGTTTTTGCAGTATGCGTATAATCTCGGCGTCGAAGGCATCTCTCGACGCGAACCGTTTTCTGTCAACCGCCTCGATCTGGATGTTATGCGACACGGCCCTCTTGAGCGCGTAAGCGCCGGGCTTGTCGCTTATGACTATCCTTATGACCGCGTCAAGCCGCTTTGCCTCTATCGCATCGATGATGGCCTGAAGGTTCGTGCCGTTGCCCGAGGCAAGCACGCCGATTGCGAGTTTCGACTTTATCTCAGCCGGCAATTTCGCACCCGTGTTCGCCGCGTTTTCGAGCCGCGATAGAGCCTATGGAGAATGCGCGCTCTCCAAGGGCGCCAAGCCGCTTGATTATCGGCGTTTCGTCTTTCTTTCTTACAATCAGCGCCAATCCGATGCCGCAGTTGAAGGTTCTGAGCATCTCGGAAGCGTCAACCGGGCCGCCCGCTTGTATGAGTTTGAATATTTCAGGGATCGGCCACGAGCCGTTTTTGATGACCGCCTTAACGCCTTTCGGCAGGACGCGCGGGATATTGTCGATAAAGCCCCCGCCCGTTATATGAGCCATGCCGAGCACGTTGAACTCTTTCAGCAGTTTCAAGACGGGCTTGACGTATATGCGCGTCGGCGCAAGGAGCGTTCGTCCGAGCGTATCGTTCAATCCGGCCGGTCTGCTTTTAACCGTGAGCTTGCATCCGTCAAACAGGACTTTTCTTGCAAGCGAGAAGCCGTTGCTGTGAAGCCCGCTCGAGGCAACTCCGATTACCGCATCCCCGGCTTTGACGCCTGAGCCGTCGATTATCTTTTTTCTGTCAACCACGCCGACCGCGAAACCGGCAAGGTCGTATTCGCCGTCCTTATACAGGCCCGGCATCTCAGCCGTCTCCCCGCCCACGAGGGCGCACCCGGCCATCTTGCATCCGATTGCGATCCCCTTTATGACCTGAGCGGCCTTCCGGGCGTCGAGCCGCCCCGTTGCAAAGTAGTCGAGAAAGAAGAGCGGCTCCGCGCCGCTGACGAGTATGTCGTTTACGCTCATGGCGACAAGGTCTATGCCGACCGTGTCATGAACGCCGGCGGCAAAGGCAACCATCAGTTTTGTTCCGACGCCGTCGGTTGACGTAACGAGCACGGGGTCTTCGACGCCATTGAAACGCGCCGATACGAGCGCGCCGAACCCCCCGATGCCGCCCAGTATCTCCTTGCGCTTTGTGGCCGCGGCGAGGGGTCTTATCATGTCGACAAGCCGCGTCCCCTCGTCGATGCTGACGCCGGCCCCGGCATAAGTGATCTTTTTTTTCATAGATTGTTTGTGCGCCGCGAATTGCGCGCTAAACTTATTAGATGCCAAAAATCAGATATAAAGTGAGGTAATTCTAATCCAAACGTTTTTTGAAGTCAACCTTTGAAAAGCGGTAATCAGTTATCGGTAATCGGTGTGAGGATATTATTTTTTACCTTCACAGATAACGGATAACCGGCGCCGATAATCTGCCTTGTTAAGTCCGGTTAAAGGGACAACTGTCAAATGTGATCTAAGGAAGCTCTGATTAATTCACTAACACGTCATTGCGAGCAACGCGAAGCAATCTCGTCTTCAAGGAAATCAACAACTTAGAGATTGCTTCGCCGCAAAAGCGCGGCTCGCAATGACAGAAAAGGGAATTAATCAGACC
>JACRCE010000051.1 GCA_016213015.1 Deltaproteobacteria bacterium
CTCGCCATAGCCCGTGGACTGGACGCCGAGGTACATCACGCCATTAATCTCGTGCGTGCCGCCGTCCTGGTAGAAAAAACCTTCGCCGTTCTCCCCGATGTACTCCTCGGACCCCACGAGGGTGAGGGTGCCGCCCCACAACTCGTATTGGCCGTACGCACCCGCATCCCTGCCGAGCGTCAGGGCGCCATAGCCGCCGCTGATGCTGACGGAGCCGCCGCTCTGTCCAACCCAGCCTGTGGAGCCTGTTGAGGCGCCGACGGTTAGATTGTTGTTCACAACGAGGCTTCCGGTGCCGGTCAGGTCGTAACTACCATTGCCCACATTACCCACGGTCATGTAATCGGCGGTGAGGGTATCCTGGGTCTGGTTGAGATAGCTCCCGTTGAGCAACCCGGACGTGTCATCAACCTCCACGTATCCGAGCGTCGGGTTCGAGCCGTTTACGTAATTGACGGTAACACCCGACTGATTGAGGTATGCGCCGGAGCCGGTCAGGGGCACACCATTATCCCAGTTTAGCGCGTTATCCCAGTTATTGTCTCCGCCTGCGCCTGTCCAGTTCGTGACCATTCCCGCGGCCGGCGCATTTGAGCGCAACGGCATAACGACCAGAGCCAGAGCCATGATACCAAGATGCAGCCATTTCATTTTCATGTATGCCTCCTTTTTTCGGTAAACTAAGGCAGCTTAACCGTGTGTCCACTAAATCGGGGGAAGATCAGAAGCAATCTCTAAGTTGTTGATTTCCTTGAAGACGAGATTGCTTCGCGTTGCTCGCAATGACGTGTTAGTGAATTAATCAGAGCTTCCTTAAGTTATTCCGCTGTCGAGCCTCTTACTTCTTCCCCTCCTTGGACTTCTCCTCTTTTATCAACTGCCCCACCTTGGAGGAGGGCGACACCGGTTCCATAAATATCACGTGCTTTGAGTTTATAAGCATCGAGTCGGGCGAGTGCCACTCCTGAGCGCCCCTTTTGATGAGGACGTTCGCGGTAAGCTTCTTGTCCTTATCAACCCTGCTCTGGATGTAGAAGACGTCTTTTAAGCGGATGAAGTCGCCTCCGGTCTGTTCCACCTTGCCGAAATACGCCTGCCCGTTGTCAAGCAACACAGCCTGATATTCCGTATCGAGTTTGAGCGCGCCCTGGCCGCCGTCCCTCCCGGAGTTGCAACCGTAAACGAATAAAGCCGCGCAAAAAAGGCCGAAAATATAAAAAAACGTATGCTTGCCGCTGTGGTTCATTGACATCAAAAAAGCCTCCCCTTGAGATTGTATCTACGAATAACAGATAGATAAGTGTGCAATATTTACGCCAAACACTAACTAGTTGTTTTATAACGATTCTTGGAATAGCATCTTTGTAAAAGTGTAAAAAAAAAATACACGCATACCATATAATACATGCACAAAACTTCAAAAACGTAAAGAAAACAGTAAAATAGGCTAATACGGCAGGTGTAAAGAAAATGGACACTTTTTTTGGGGGCATTTCATCTGCGCCATCGGAAGTTGCCTCATCACTGCAAACCAACTTCTCAAGCCTGCCTTTCTCTTTCAAGAAAGGCACTCGCCGCGTGGGCAACATTGATATTTGATAGCCTTAGTGTTTATTCCCTATTAAAGTTCTTTGGCCTGCCTTTCTTTCAAGAAAGGTAGGCTTGACAGCCGAAAAACTCGGCATATAATCAAATCAGGATTTGGTTAGGTCTTCTACAATGCGACATAACTTAATCAGGAGGTGATATATATGTTCGCACTAAAGAAATGGGAGCCGATGAAGGAGTTTACGACTATCCAAAGGGAGATGGACGAGCTTGCAAGACGGTTTTTCGGTTCATTCACAGGTCTTAGGCGGGAGTTTGCGGGTGAATTCACGCCCACGATGGACTGTTACATGAAAAACGGTCAGTTCATCGTTCATGCGGAGTTGCCCGGAATCGAGGCAAAGGACGTTGACATCTCCATAACAGGCAACCTCCTCACGATAAGGGGCGAGAGAAAGTCCGTTGTGGACGAGAAGAAAACGGACTACCTGTTCCACGAGTCGAGCTTCGGCTCATTCGAGAGGACCATGACGCTGCCTGAGGGCGTGGATACCGGCAAGGTGCACGCAACCTGCAAAAACGGTGTGCTTGAGCTGACCATGCCTACAAAGGCGGAGGCGTTGCCCAAAAAGGTCAAGATCGAGATAGAGGAGGGCAACAAAGAGGGCAGGAAGGCCGCCTGAAGGCACGGATTAGGTTCATCGAGGACCGAACCGCCCCACCCGGTGTGGCGGTTCGGTTTCAACCGCGCAGAACGATATTTGCGTTTACAGTCGGTCTCACGGTTACGACGCTTCGTCCATAGTCTGTCGCTGTATCTATATCCCTCGGAACAACCGTGCCTAAGAACAAAATTGTAATCAAAGTTGCCTTGCGGCCCCGCGAAAGCGCAATGGCGGCCGACCATGCCGATTACCGTCTCAGAAATCCTCCTCGAGAAAGAGTGAATCGTCTATCTTGTTTTTCTTGATCTTGAGCGGCGTCTGGCAGTACGGACAGAATACCTGCTCGCCCAGCTTTTCATCGCCGGCCATCGGGACGTCTACGTCGCACATCGGGCACGTAAGATATACTGCGCGGCCATCATTGGCGCTCATACTTTACTCCTGTCTTTTTGGTGAGGAGTCAACATGGTTGACACCTCGCGCGGCGGCGCATCGGCAACCGTCGACTTTTCTTTCAATTCACAACAAAGCCTCCCCTGACATCTCCACCGGTTTACCGATGCCCATTATCTTCAATATGGTCGGCGCTATATCCTGCAGCCCGCGCTTGTCCGCAAGTCTCGCGGCCTTGAGCTCGTCGTCAATAAGCATGAACGGCACGTTGTTGGTGGTATGCGCCGTGTAGGGGTTGCCGGTCGCCTCGTCCATCATCCTCTCCGCGTTGCCGTGATCCGAGGTAACGAGCGTTGTCCAGCCGTTCTTGAGAGCCGCGTCAACCACTATTCCGACGCACTGGTCAACGGTCTCGCATGCCTTGACGGCCGCCTCCATGAAGCCGGTGTGCCCCACCATGTCTCCGTTGGCGAAGTTCATGAGCATGAATGAGTAGTCGTTTGAGCCGAGCCTTTTCACTGCGGCTTCGGCTATCTCTACGGCGCGCATCTCCGGTTTTTTGTCATACGTGGGCACGTCCGAGGCCGAAGGTATCAAGAGCCTGTCCTCTCCGGGAAAGGCGTCCTCCTTGCCGCCGTTGAAAAAGAAGGTAACGTGCGCGTACTTTTCCGTCTCGCTCACCCTGAACTGCTTCAAGCCGTTGAGACTCAACACCTCCGGAAGTATGTTCTTAAACCCCTGCGGCTTGAAGACCACCGGCGCTCCGTCCTTAGCGTCATACTCGCTCATGCACACGAAACCGGCAAGGCCGGGCCGCCGCCCCCTGTCAAAGCCGTCAAACCCCTCGCCCGCGATAAACGCCTTTGTAATCTGCCTTGCCCTGTCGGCCCTGAAGTTGAAAAACATCACGCCGTCATCGTCGGATATGACGCCGATCGGCTTGCCGTCGTTGATGATAACGCAAGGCGTAACGAACTCGTCGGTTTCACCGCTCTCGTATGCCTTATTGAGGGCCTCCATCGCCGACGAGGCCGCGTTGCCGACGCCCCGCGCCATTGCATCATAAGCCTTGCCTACCCTGTCCCACCGGTTGTCCCTGTCCATTGCATAGTATCTGCCTGAGACCGTGGCGATCCGCGCCTTTGGCGGCGAGCCGGGCCTTAAAAGCCTGCCTTCAAGCGCGGTGATGAAACCGTCCGCGCTCTTAGGCGGCGTGTCCCTGCCGTCAAGAAACGCATGAATGAATATCTTTTTCAGCCCGGCCTTATGAGAGGCCTCGACGATTGCGTAAAGATGATTTATGTGGCTGTGCACCCCGCCGTCCGATACAAGCCCCATGAGATGCAATGCCGAATCCCTTTTGAGAACCTCCTTGAACAGCAAGGAAAGCGTCTCATTTGCGAGGAGTTCCCTATCCCGCACCGCCTTGTCTATCCTTGTAAGCTCCTGAAAGATCACCCTGCCCGCGCCGATGGTAAGGTGGCCGACCTCCGAGTTTCCCATCTGGCCGTCGGGAAGCCCTACCGCATGGCCGCTCGTCTCCAGAGTCGTAGACGGATAGTCCCGGACAAGGCGCGCAAGGATCGGGGTTGACGCATTGGCGATGGCATTGCCTTGCTTTGAAGGATTAACGCCCCAGCCGTCCATGATGATAAGACAGACCTTTTTCATAGTTGCCTCTCAAACGGCCTTTCTTGGCGCAATGACGCTTACATGCATAGTGTTCCACTCGCCGCACTCCGGGCACCTCGCCTCCCACTCGCGATGCACGTGCCCGCATGAGGCGCATGAAAACGGCGGGCTGAGATCCCTGTCCAGTCCAAGGGCGCTTTGAAAAAGTTGGGCCGCCTTTGCTCCCTGCTTCCTTCTCAGGTACGCCTCGCCGAGAAGCGCCTGAGGATAAAAGGAGTCCTCGCCCTCGTGGTACAGCCTCTCAAGCTCCTCTATCGCGTTGTCCACCATCTCAAGCCTCAAATAGAGCCGCGCCAGCATGAGCCGCATGTTCGTATCTCCCGGCCTTGAACTTATCTCCTTTTTGTACCTGTCCAGTATCCTTTGCGGCTCGGACTCGGCAATATATATGTCCTCAAGCCTCAGGAGAACCGGCAACGAATTATGATGCTTGAGATACGCCTTTTCCCATACCTTGACAGCCCCGTCCGTATGCCCCTGTTTGTATAATATATCGCCAAGCAGCAGATGCGCGGGCATGAAGGCCGCGTCGAGCTTCAAGACCTCCTTGACGTTTATGAGCGCCTCGGAAAGAGAGCCGTCCTCAAAACACCGCGCCCCCGCCTCAAAGAGCGCGCCGGTCAGAAACCTTTTCTCCCTCTTCTTGCCCTCGTCGCCCTTCACGCAATCCGCTACCGTCTTCTGAAGAAGGGCGGCCTCGCGCCATTGGCCGTCCTTTATGCGAATGTCGCGGAGTTTTTTAAGGGCATACGTGTTCTTCGGGTCCAAGGATATGAGCGTCTCCAACGCCCTGACCGCTCTTCCCGGCTCTCCCGCGTCAAGCGACGCGCGCGCCGCGACGTTCAAGAGCGCGGACGAGTCCGGGTTATGAACTATGCCGGCTTCGAGAATTTTCAACGCCTCTTTGGGCTTATTCTCCCTGAGATATGTCTCGGCAAGGCCGACGTGCATCTCAGGATCGTCCGGCTTCACCCCAACGGCCTTTTCGATGAGAGCGCGCGCGGCCTGATTTTCGCCGCGGTTCATCGCCTCTACGCCCTTCTTATAATCTTCGGTTGCGGCAATGACGACCTTCCTCGCCCTTCCGGCCAGAAAGCCGGCCCACGCCCTCTTTGCATCCACGATAAGGGAGTTGAAGACCGCAAGAGAGGCGCCGATGAAGAACGCGGCGAACAGAAATAGCGTTACAGGCGCGGTATACGTATTCTGCCCGCTTATTACAATCGTAACAACCGCCGGATTCTGGATGTGGAGGTATAAGAAAAAACCGAGTATGAAGATGACGACTACGAAAAGTATCTTGGTATACATGGCGTGGTATGACGGTTCAAGGTTAACGACGGTTCAAGGTTTAAGAAGGTCTGATTTATTCTTATTTTGTCATTGCGAGCCGCGCTTTCGCGGCGCGGCAATCTTTAAGTTGTTGATTTCCTTGAAGACGAGATTCTACGCTACGCGAGAATGACGGGTCGGCGAATTAATCAGAGCTTCCTTAAACCTTCTTCAGTGCGAATACGGCTCTCCCCGAATAATCGTAAAAGCCCTGTAAATCTGTTCGGCGAGGCAGAGCGCGGCAAGCTCATGCGGCAGAGTCATATCGGAGAGGCTCAACACGGCGTCGGCGCGTTCCGTGACGCCCTTTCCCAACCCGAATGAGGCGCCCACGATAAACGTAATACCCTTGCATCCGAGAGTCATCCTGCGCTCGATGAAACCCGCGAAGTCCGATGAACTCATCCGGCGTCCGGTCGGCGTAAGGGCTACCGCAAACTCGGTCTTGGCAAGTCTCTTTACAATCCTCAACGCCTCTTTATCGAGGACGGCTTCAACGAGGGCGTTGGCATGGCTTACCTCTTCTTTTACGACGACCTCTTCGACGCGGACGTATCTCTTTATTCTTTTGATGTACTCGTCCGTCAGGGCGCTTACATGACGATTCTTGATATTGCCGACAAGGACAAAGGTTATCTTCACGTGGTTGCCTCTAAAAATTGCTATTTTTCCCGATTTCTTTGTCAGGGCTAAAATACACCGGTTGCCCGACGGCTTGCGCCCAGCACCACTTTGGATTGCGAAAGGATGTTGTTTCCCAAATCTCTTCGTGCAACAAAGTGGTGCTGAGGCTCGAACTCGGAAAAAATTTCTAATTTTTAGAGGCAACCACCCGTTAAGTACGCTCATGCGTCCTTTTTTCGCGCCGCCCTCGCAGCGCCTGCTTTGCGCGCCCTGTCTCTCATCTCCTGAATGGGCGCCTCGGCCCAGAAGCCCTCAAGGTCGTATAACGCCCTCACCGGCTCATAGAAGACGTGAGCCACCACGTCATTGCAGTCTATCAGCGCCCAACGCCCGCCCCTTGCGCCTTCAACCCCGATAGGACGCGCCCCTTTTTTCTTCAGTCCGTCTTCTATGGCCTCGGCAATGGCCTGCACCTGCCTCTCGGACTCGGCGCTGCAGACCACGAGATAGTCGGCGACGGACGAGAGCTTCTTGATGTTTATTATAACCACCTTGTGCCCGTGTTTCGACAACGCGAGGCGCGCCGCCTCAAGGGCCTTTTTCTTGGGTTCCAGTTTGGTTCGTCTCCTTTATTTTTTGTGCCGCTTGCAAGGCTATCTGTACAAGTGCGCGCTTCTTATATACCGCTCAACCTCGTCTGGGACAAGATAGCGTATCGAGCAACCTGTCTTCACCCTCTTGCGGATATCCGATGAAGATATATCGAGAAGTGTGCCGTTGACGTAGACAAGGCTGTTGCCGTGATAGTTCATGTACGCGCCAGTGGCATTATCATACCAGAACCTGCCGGCCAGTTCAACCGGAAGCGCGTCATTCGGTTTTCCTGCGGGAAACCCGGGACGACCGACCACTATGAAGCTTGCGAGCGTAAAAAGCGTTTCAAAGTCGCACCATGACGATATGTCGCTGAAGGCGTCGGCCCCGACTATCATATCCACCTCTGTGTCCTTGCCGCCGGTCTTTATAAGCTCTCTTACCGTGTCTATGGTATATGAAACGCCGCCGCGTTTTATCTCCATATCGGACAACTCGAATGCCTTATTACCGGCAATGGCCATGCGGATCATCTCGGAGCGAACCTTCGCGGGACTATTAACCTCGTCGGCCTTGTGAGGGGTAAGAAACGTCGGCATGAAGATGACCTTGTCGAGTCCCGCCGCTTCCCGCGCCTCCTCGGCGACGCGCAGATGGCCTAAATGTATGGGATTGAACGTGCCGCCAAGAACCCCGACGCGCATGATTACTCCTTAGGAACCTCTGATTAATTCTTATTTTGTCATTGCGAGCCCAGCACCACTTTGGATTATGAAAGCGTGTTCCTTGGCAAATTCCTTCGTGCAACAAAGTGGTGCTGGGTTGATTTCCTTGAAGACGAGATTCTACGCTGCGCGAGAA
>JACRCE010000055.1 GCA_016213015.1 Deltaproteobacteria bacterium
CCAGCACCATTTTATTGCAGGAGGAAATTTGTTAAGCAACATGCTTTCGTAATCGAAAGTGGTGCTGGGCGCGGCAATCTCATTATTCGCCGACCTGCCAAGAAACGAGATTGCTTCGGCTTCGCCTCGCAATGACGGCTTAAACGAGATTGCTTCGCGAAGCGAGAATGACGGCTATTCGGCTTTGCCTCGCAATGACAGCCATGTCTCACAACTCATCATACAAATCCCGCCATTCGGCGTTCATGCCGTTAATCAGGTCTATCTTCTTTTGCCTTGATCCGGCCTTAATCTGTTTTTCTCGCTCAATAGCGGTAAACGGGTCTTCAAAGACTTCGTAGTAAACGAGCTTCACGATGTTGTATTTCTTGGTAAATCCTTCCGCAACTTTCTCTCTGTGCTGGTAGATTCTTTTTTTCAGGTCATTGGTAACGCCTGTGTAAATGACGCCGTTGCGCTTGTTGGTCATTATGTAGACACAATAAAGCCTGTCCATATAACTCGGAGATTGCTTCGCGAAGCGAGAATGACGGCTATTCGGCTTTGCCTCGCAATGACGACGACTGACAACTAACCTCAGCACACGGCCTCTTTCGGTATCTTCACCTCATAGCCGTCCATTGCGAGCATGTCGCAAAACGCCCTGACGATCTCCGGGTCCCAATAGCCCTTGAGCGTCTCCTCCTTGATGATGCCGACCGCGTCTCTTGCGGACATGCTCCGCCTGTACGGGCGCATCGTGATGAGCGCGTCGAATGCGTCCGCAACCGCGATTATCCTCGATCCGTAGGGAATGACCTCTCCGATCAATCCGTCGGGGTAGCCGGCGCCGTTGTATTTTTCGTGGTGGTTGCGTATGACGTTAAGGAACGGCTTGGCGAAGTTCAGCGGCTGGCATATCTTCTCGCCGACCACCGGGTGCTGTTTGATGTGATCATACTCCTTGCCTGACAGGGCCGAAGGCTTATGGAGTATGTTCTTGTCGGTCGCTATCTTTCCTATGTCGTGCAGTATGCCGCTGAACATGATGTTCTTCTGCTCGGCCTCGGGCAGTCCGAGGTGCGCGGCGAGGCGCCTGCCGTACTCGGCCACGCGCTGGGAATGGCCGTGCGTGTAGGGGTCGTTGAAGTCAAGGGTGATGGCAAGGGAAAAGAGCACGTTCTTGGCGTTCTCAAGCTCGTTCAGGAGCATCCTTACGCGAACGAGCGATTTGATCCTCGCCACCAGTTCGGGACGCTGGAATGGTTTCGTGATGAAGTCGTCGGCCCCGGCCTCTATGCCCCTGACCCTGTCCTCAAGACAGTTGAGCGCCGTTATCATGACGACCGGAATGAGCCGCGTGGACTCCTGAGACTTGAGCCGTCTGCATACCTCGTACCCGTCCATCCCCGGCATCAGCACGTCAAGGAGGATAAGGTCGGGCGCGCCGTCCGTGACGGCCTTCATAGCCTCGATTCCGTTATATGCCTTTATGACGGAATAGCCCATGGACGTAAGGAGCGCTTCCAACAACTCCACGTTCTGGACATAGTCGTCAACCACTAAAACCCTTGCGTGTATATTGCGCGCCTGTAGCGTTTCCAGTACCGGGTCCACAAGGCTTCTCCGTTGAGTTAAGCGTATCAATCGCAAACAGGCTAAAAACAGCAGTACTGCCGCGCTCGCATGAACGACGGCAACGCCGCCCGACAAAACTATGGCAACAACTATATCATAACTTTTATAACTAAAAAGTCAACAGTATTTTTTATCGGTTGTTCGGGTGATTTACTTGAGGCGGGGTTGTTTCGCAAGACTTAAAGACCGTGTCAATGACCGTAAAGTAATTTGTTTTATAGTCTATGGTCTTTATCTTTTCACGGTTCACGTTCACGGTCACGGACACGGTCTTTTACCTTACACCCATCGTCTTTTTCCTTGAACTGTGGCAACGCTGGCAGTTGTTGAACCCCTTTGGCTGGAAGGCCACATTGCCGTGGCATCTGCCGCAGTATTTGCCGTCCCAAATGTCGTACATGGTGAATTGATTCGCGCCCTTCTTGGGGATGAATATGCCGGGGTGGCATATCTTGCAGGACAGCCAATAGGTATGCGCCTTGTGCGGAAACTTGACGTTGAACATGAGCCTGTCGTTTATCTCGAATATGATGTCCGCGTCAAAGACGCCTTCTTCGAGTTGCTCCTGTTTTTGCGCCTCCTTGCGGCCTTCCGGTATCGGTATCTCCTTGCCCGACGCGTCCACAAAAGGCTTTATTGACTTTGGTTCGGCCTCGGCCTTGGGCGCAACAGGCCCTATGGAATCTCTCGGCTTGATTACCCCCTTTGTAACGGCCGCGGACCAGTCCGGGTAGCCGTACTTGTCCTTGGGCAGGATTCTGAGCGCCTTATAAAGCTTCTCGCTCTTTATATCGTCCGGCGGTATCCACGGGTCGAATATCTTGGGCTTCTCGCCCTTTTGTTGCGCCATCTCCTCGACCCTCTTTTGTATGGCCTGCTTTGCCGCCTCCTCGTCGGTTTGCGACAGCTTCTCGGCGCCGGTGGAACTGAACGCGGCGGTACCCGGCGGCAGGTACGGAACCGCGGTAAGCCCCTTGCTGGATTCGATCTCCTTTACGTCCTTGACCTCCTTTACGCAACCCATGAGGCCAATGACTATCATCGCCGAAAACGCTATCCTCGCCGGCGCATTCATCAGAGCTTCGCCTCTTTGAACACCTGAATCCTGTTGTTGTCTATGACGTATATCCTCTGGGCCTCGTCAATCATGACGTACGTCGGACTTGAAAGCTCTCCCTCGCGCTCGCCCTTCTGAGAGATGGCATATTGAAGAGCGCCGGTCCTGTCATAGACGAGGACCGCCCCGGCATGGCGATCCGCGACGTATATAAGACCCGTCCTGCCCACGGCAAGGCTTACCGGAAAACGCATGAGCGTTGTCTTGTCGGTCCTGCCGCCGAACGAGGTAATCTCGGCCCCGGACGAGTCGAACACGTAAACCCGCGCGCCCACGGCGTCGAGCGCGTAAACGTTGTTGTCCGCGTCGACGCGAACGTCGTTGAAGCCGTAAAGACCGGCCTCGTTCTTCACTACGATGGCCCTTGAAACAACGCCTTGCGCGTCCGAGACGAGTATGCGCTTGTTGAGCTTGTCTATGACGTAGAGCTTATCGTCCTTGCCGATGGCAATCCTGCCCGGCACGAATACGTCGCGTCCCGGCTGGACGCGGCTCAACTCAACCGGTTTGACTATATCGAGCTTCGTATCAACGACGAGAAGGGCGCCTTTGGATGCGTCAACCACGTAAAACAGGCCGGTCTCGGCCTTGACGACCTGCACCGGCATAGGCATGAGCGGGTTCGTGAACTCGGCAAGGTACTTGTACTCCTGATTCATGGAGACTATCCTCTTGCCGCCGCCGTCGGCTATATAGAGCCGCTTCTTGGCCTCGTCGAAAAAAAGCCCGGACGGCTGAACGAGCTTGCCGAGCGACTCCTCGTTCGAGATAACGGCCGCCACCTTGGCGCCGACGTTCTGCGCGGCCTGGGCCTCGATGGGCGCGTACGTCTGCAATACGATTGCAAACGCGGCAAGCGCGGCCTTGAACATGTAAAGACCTCTTTTCATCGTCGTATCTTCTCCTGTCAACGGAACACGGCCATTACGACCGCTTTACACGTCAAACCTGATGACACAACACGCAAAGCCCGGTGTCCTTTTCGCCCCTCAGGTGGAACTCCTCGGGCGCGCCCATCGGGTTATGGCATGTCGCGCAGTCCATCGCCGTCTTTGAACGCGGGTCTATCACCTTGTCTCCCACCGGATGCGTAAACGTGCCCTGCGTCGGATGGCATTTGCCGCTCGAACATACGTTGCCGCCGCCGGAAAGGAAGTATCTGTTGTTTGAGCCGTGGGACTCGTGGCAGTCCGAGCATCTGTCAATCTCAGGATGAGTATGGGCGCTCTTTGCGACGTACTCGCGCGTATCCGCGTGGCATCTGTAACAGACGCGGGGCGTCTTGTCCTTCATAAGCCTCTTGTCGTCGGAGGCGTGAGGCGCGTGGCAGTTGGCGCACGGGTTCTTGTCGATGCCCGGGGTCAGGTGGCTGTTGATCTTGTTGAAGCTGTCCATCGTCGTTTTATGACAGTCTATGCACAGGCCGGCTCCGGCCTTGACCTTGTAGCCCGCGCCGTTCTCATGGCATACCGAACATCTCTTCTCCTCGAACGGCTTATGCAGTACGGCCTTCAATATGCCCTTCGAGTCCGAGGAGTGCGGGCTGTGGCAGGCCGCGCAGTCGGCCCCTGTCGTCTCGTATACGCAACGCTTTCCGGCGGCCTTGCCCGAACCGTTATGACAGGAGGCGCATAAAGCCTTCCTGTCCTTTATAAGAAGCCCGTCGTTGGCGGACGAGTGCGGATTATGGCAGGTAAGGCAGTTGCCTTTTTTGACCTCAGGATGCACGTACTTCTTCGTCTTCGACCCTTCGTCGGGATGGCAACTCAAACACGCCTTTGCCCCGGCCTCCTTCATGAGTCCGGCGTTGGCCGACGAATGCACGTCATGGCAGGCCAGACATTTGCCCTCGCGCACAGGAGAGTGCACCACGCGGGAGGAAAAACCCTTTGATACGTCATGGCAGTTGAAACATATACGACCGCCGGTTTCCGGCAAAAGGCCGGAATGCTTGGACGCATGAGGATTGTGGCAGGCCGTGCACTTGCCGTCCCGCACGGGCTTGTGCGTAACCGCTTTATTCAGGATATCCTTGGCCTTGGCATGGCACTCAAGGCACAGCCCCTTCGTATTCTTGACGGTCTCGGCGGCGTCGGATGAACCAAGGCCGATGAGGAACACGAACACGAGCGCAAACGCCGCGTACAACGCCGATTGAATCTTATAAGACGACCGCATCACCTAAACTCTCCTTATCACAGCTTCTTATGGCAACCGGCGCAGTTTTCCTTCTCGAACGGCGCGTGTTTGACCTTGTGTAAAAGGCGCTTGTCGCTGCCGCTGTGCGGCTCGTGGCAGCCAAGACAGTCAGACCCCTTGACGGCTATATTCCCGTGCGCCTTCTTGAACGGCTCGGAGTCCTGATTCTTATGGCATTTATTGCAAAGGGCGCCGACCTTATCGGACAACAACGCCTTTTCCTTGCCGAAATGCGGCGTATGGCATTTGTCGCACTCGCCGTCAGCGACCGGCTTGTGCACCACCGTATCCTTGGCCTTCATGCCCTCGTCCAATTTGGCGTGGCAGGAAAGGCACAGCCCCTTGAGCGGCCTCGGCAGGCTTCCCTGTATCTTACCGCCGTGCGGCAGATGGCAGGAGACGCATTTGCCTTCAACGACCGGCTTATGAGCGTTTTTCGCGGTCTCCAATCCGGTCTTCACATCGGCATGGCAGTTGTAGCACAGCTTCGCTGTATCATCCTTGAGCACATTTGCGTAGTTGCTGGCGTGAGAGGCATGACATTCAAGGCACTTGCCCTGCTGAGAGACCGGATGCGCTCCCTCGGCCTCGGCGCTGAGCTTTACATTGAGATGACACTTAAAACAGAGTTTATCCTGAGACTCCTTGAAAAGCCCTTTATCGTCCGAGGCATGGGGGTTATGGCAGGCGGTACATTGCCCGTCGCGCACGTTCGGATGCCTTGAGAGCTTATTGAAAGCCTCTTTTTCCTTGACGTGGCAGGTGTAACACAACTCGCCGGTGGTCTTGAGCAGGACATCCTTGCGTTCGGATGCGTGCGCGTCGTGGCACACGAGGCAATTATCATCCTTGACCGGCGCGTGGGTATTGGTCTTTACAAACCTATCCTTCTCGTGGCAGGCGTAACAAAGCGTTGCCCCGACCGACTTCAATCCGCTCTTGTATTCCGACGAATGGGGATTATGGCAGGATGAACAGTCCTGCTTCGATATGGCGCTATGCAGGAACTGCTTGCCGTCCCTCTTCCTCGCGTCCTCGTGGCACCCGTAACAAAGCTCCCGCTCCTTTACGACAAGCTCGTTTTTGTGGTCCGAGGCATGGGGATTGTGGCAGTCAACGCACCTGCCCTTGGCAGCCGGGTCATGCGCCTTGCCGATTGAATACACCTTGGCTTCGTCCGTATGACAACTGAAGCAAAGCTTGTCGGACTCCAATTTGGTCTTGAGCGGATTGCCCGATTCAGGCGCGTTGTGGCATTTGGCGCACTCGCCGTCCCCGAACGGCTTATGGACGAAGGCGCGCCTCAACTTGCCGTCGCCTGACGAGGCATGAGGCGCATGGCAGGTAAGACACCTCGCTCCCTTAACGTTATAGCCGGAATGTCCGGCAATGCCCTTGGCGTTGCCGATGTCATGGCACTTGGCGCACAAGGCGTTGCCGTCGGCCAGAAGGACGTGCCTCGCGTCGGACGAATGCGGGTCATGGCAGGTGTTACAACCCTGTTTTACGGCCGCATGTACCGTCTTTTTCTCAAACGCATCCTTTGCGTGGCAGAGGAAACAAAGGTCGTTGCCGGAAGCGCGGAGGAGCCCCGGCGCTCCCTTTGTCTTATAGGACGAATGAGGGTCATGACACCTGAGGCACTGGCCTTCCTTTACAGGGGCGTGGAGATGCGCCTTTTCAAACCGTTTCTTGTCCTTGGCGTGGCAGTCGTAGCAAAGGGCGCCCCCGTCGTGCTTCTTGAGCTTCAAGGCGCCTATAAGGCCGTGCGGGACATGACATGCCTCGCAATTCTTGTCGGCAACCGGCTTATGCAGGACGCCTTCGCTATACTTTACCAGCTCTTTGGCATGGCAATCGGCGCAGGACTTCCTCGCGCCGATGCCTTGATATACGCAGCCGGACAGCATCAAACCGATTGCAAACAGGACAAACAGACCGAGGATGCCCGGCAATTGCCATTGGTCGTCGCGGATGTTGCGTTGTTTCAAACCCTGCCTCCAGTTTACCATCATGGCTATTTCAATATCTCTTGATTCACGACGACCGGTATGGAGGCGCGGAGCCGCTTGACATATTCCTCAAGCCGGGTCTTGAACTTCTCGTTGACCACGAGATTGGTTATCTCCTTGCGCGCATCCTCTATCGGTATGTACTGGCCAGGCTCTATGCCGATAAAGTTGACCACCACATACGAGCCGCCCATCTCGAAAGGCCCAAGTATATCACCTTTTTTTGCCTTTGAAAAGGCATTTATCGCCTCTGGGCTGAACGCATTGGCGTTAACGGTTATCACCTGACCGGCCTTGCCTGACTTGTCCGACGAATTGGCCTGGGCAAGGTAGGCGAAGTCGGCCCCCTTTTTCAAGTCGTCCAGCGTCTCTTTGGCCTTGGCCGCGTCCGTGAGCATGATGAAAGCGCCTGTAAGCGCGTCGGGTAGCCGGTATTTTTCCTTGTTTCTCTCGTAATACTCGCTGACCTCGCTGTCCTTCAACACTATACTTGGGAGTATGACCTTTACCTTGAAGGCGGCCTGGAGCTTTTCCAGCCTGTGTTTTTTTATTGCCAAGGCTATGGCCTTGTCGTTGGCTGGATAGTTGCGCCTCCTCGCCGCGTTGTCAAGGAGCTTGTATAGGATGAGGCGGTCAAGCGTTGCAACGCGCTCGGCTTCGTTATCCGGCCTCTTTGCCGTCTTGATCTGGGCAATGACGTCCCCTGCCGTTACCACGTAGCCGTTAACCTCGGCCACGACCTGCCCCATGCTCTCGGGCTTTGCCTCCGAGGCGGCCTTCAGCGCGTCCGCATAAGTCTTTACGTCGGCCTCGGCGCGGAGTTCATCGAAATAAGCCTTCTCCCTGCCGACGGACTTTTCCTTGACAATGGCGTTGCGTACGGCCTCCTTGTCCTTGTCGGACATGGGCTTTATTTCGACCGGCTCCTTGGATTCTTTATCGTCTTTTTGCTCGGGCTGAGGCTTTGCGGAATGCGCCCCGTGCTCCTTCTTCTTGACGCCCTTCTCGCGATAATACGCCTCTATCTCGACGGGCTCGACCTTAACCTTAGCCGTAACCTCGTCATACCTTAACTGTCTAAGGCTGAGATTGAGCGCATAGTTGTCCATCTCGCTTATAAAGTCGGGTTCCTTGTCGAGCTTGGCATTCTTGGCCTCGATGGCCATGAATCTTGCGTCTATAAGCTCGTCGAGAAACTTTCCATAGTTCTGCTTCTCGAACGATCTGGCCTCCGAGAGGCCCTTGCCTACGCGCCCGCTCTTGTGAAGCGCCTGTATCGCCTCATTGAACTCGTCTATCGTTACCACCTCATCGCCGACCTTGGCGGCCCAACCATCGTCATGCCCGGATGAGCCGCCCATAAGGGCGCAACCAGACGGCAATGTAACGGATAAAAGCGCTATTGTCGTTGTAAGGATTTTTTTTAACAGGCGTTTGGCGTCCGAGAACGATACCGAAGGTAAAACGATTGAATTTGTCATAGGATGGTCTAAGGAAGCTCTGATTAATTCACTTTCTTTCTGTCATTCTGAGGAGCGAAGCGACGAAGAATCTCGTAACTATTCGATTTTTCTAAAGAAGCAGATTCTTCGCTTCGCTCAGAATGACGCCATCGTAGAATAAATCAGAGGTTCCCTAATGTATTGTTGCTATCATCTCCTTTATCAGATTTTTCGCCAGCGCGGATACGGAGCGCACCGTGCCGAAGTCGAAGATCATCGTGTAATCGCTGCCTGCGCGCTTATGTTGCGCGGACCAGATGATATGACCGCTTTGCGGATCCACCATCCTTACCGTAACCGACAACACGGGCACGGCGTTTGCGGTATTGCTGCCGTCGTCGAACTCCTCTACCCTGCCGATCAATACCGCGTCAACGCCGAAACGAGCGCCGAGTATCTGAAGTTTGTCCATGTCCATCTCGCCGATGACGTTCACCTTCTCATGTATCATGAATTGAGAGATATTGCCCGCCTCTTCCACCTGAAACCTGCCCGTCTTGAAAAGCTCGACGATAAAGAGATTAGTGACTATATCGCCGGCGTCCCCCTTGCCGCTCACGTTGGCGAACGGCAATACCGCCACCCTCTTCACCTTTGCCGCAGCGGGCGTTGAAGCAACCTCGGTCGGCCTTCCCGCGCATGAGACGATGATCGCCATAGCGAGAAGCGACAGGAGACATGCCGTCTTGACGCGCCTCATAATTTGAAACCCCTCATCGCGTCGTCCAGTTTTTTAACGGCAACGGTTATCCTTTGCATCGCCTCTTCATCTCCCCTTGCCGCGTAGGCGGCAAGGGACGACAACTCGTCGCTTGCCGTCTTTATCCTCTCCACCTTTGCCTTGAGCTTTCCGGTCATCACGTTCAACGTGTCCGCAAGCTCCTTGAACTCGTCGTTCTTTCTTACGACGAACTTCACGGTCAGGTTGCCTTCGCCGAGCTTGTCGGTCATGTCCCGTTCAAGCCTGAAGAGCGGGCCCGCTATCTTATGCGGCAAAAAAAGGCTTAGGCATAAGGCAAGCACAAGACCTATTACTACAGAGACTATCACGGCAGGCAGGAGCAGGTCAAGAAACGACGTGGCGTTCACGTGAAACTGCTTGAACGAAGCGCCTATCTCGCGGTTGCTGTACAGGTAGAAAAGAAGCGCGTTCAACCCGACCGATACAAACGCTATCAGCATGACCTTGGCCAGCAGCCTCAACTGGAACCGCCGCTTTATCGAATAATTTATACGCGATCTTCTGTTTTCCACTTTGGCGCACCTTCCTTTACTCGGTTCAAGGTTCATGGTTATAGGTGAAGGCGAAAAATAATTTTCCTTAAACCATGAACCGTTATTCGTTAACCCTGAGCCGACAACCTGCTTCACGTCCTATGGCATGCCTCGCACAGATCTTTTTTCACGTCCATCCTGCCGAGATGCTCCTTGTCCCCGCCGTGCGGATTATGGCAGGTAACGCATGTCATCATGCCGCCCTCTATGGTCGGCAGGTCCGGCGGTATGCGCGTATTGGGCCCCTTGCTTCTCACGCCGACCGGATGAGACGCCCCCTGGGAGTGGCACTTTACGCACACGTCAATGGTGGAATAACGCGCGGGCGTCAGCCCGAAACCGTGTTTGTCCATCTCCGACGGCTCGGTTATGCTTAAAGAAGCCTTTACCGGGCCGCTTGCGATATACCTTAACAACACATCGGAACTTCTCTTTGCCTTAAACAGGTTTACGGCGACGATCTCAGGCCGGACGGCCTTGTCTCCGCGCTCGTTGCCGGACCACGCCTTGCCTTTGCGGTTCAGCGCGTCCATCGGATCGACCGTGAGGTCCTCTGAAACGGAAGTGTTGCCGAATATGTCCCTTGAGGTTATGCGATAATGATACGGCGTGTTGGATTTCAAGCCGGTAAGGCGCGCAAAATGCTCGTTTGAAAAGGCCCTCTCGTCAGACGACCTCTCGCCGTACTTGACGGTCGCGCCGTACTCGACCATGAAGTTCGAGGGCTTGTCCGTAAGCCAGCGCACGGTTGCCTCGATGAACGTAGTCCTCTTGGCGTCATTGAGGCCCGGCTCCATGATGCGCGGCGCCTTGCCGTCGTCGTTTACGATATCGGTGATTTCAGCGGGTATGACCTGTGCGCGATACGGGGGCAATCTATTGCCGCGCTCATCCTTGAGAACAAGCTCAAGGGCGTAGTCCCTGTCCAGAGAAAGCCCTGTGAGCAGGAATATCGTCTCCTTGTGAGCGCCGGACGACGATACCTCCCACGTCTTTGATGATTTCAGCCCCGTTATTATGTGGCAGGGGCTGCAACTCTGCTCCATTGGCGGATGACGGTACGGCAACTTATCCAGCGGCGCGTACACGTCCTTGATCCCGAGCGTTAAAGCCTTTTTGCCGGCATGGCAACTCCTGCACGCCTCGCCTGCGCCGTTTGCACCCGATAGATTGTCCGCCGGCACGATCTGGAACAACGCGATTACAACGGCCAGCGCGATGAAACCCGTAACGAGTTTCATCCTTTAGAAATCCTCATAGATAGGCCGCCCATTGCCGTTCAATCTTGCGAACGGCGTCTGTTTGACGACGAGAACCGACGGGATCGCTTTCTTCAACTCCGCGGAGTTTCCCGCGTCGTCGGTCGCTGAAACTATGATGGAGAGCCTGTTGAGGTCTATTGATTTATCAACCGGATATGCGACTTGACCGGGAAGAGCGCCCTTGCCGTTGAACACGCCCACGACGTTGCCCTTGTCGTCGACGATGGTCAACTTCCATGAGGCTATCACGTCGCCCTTGACGGACGGCGTGAACATGAAGGAGAGCTTGTCCTCCTCCATCTTTACGTCAACGCGAATCTTGGGGGGCGCGTTCTTTACCCTGAGATCCCCCTTGACCTTTGTCTTGTTGCCGGCGCCGTCCTTGACCGTGAACACATAAGTATAGTCGCCGTCGTCAACCTGACGGAACTTGTTGGTCTCGCCTCTCCAGATCAGTTTTTTGGGCAACTTTCCGAATCCGTTATCGCTTCTTACGAGCTTGCCTGAGTTGTCGAATATCTCTATCCTCCACTCCTCGACTTCGCTCAAGTTCCTCATGACGGGGCTGAAGACGATGGAGCCTTTTTTCTGCGGGGAAAAGACGGTCTTGTTGACGGCAACGGACACGTCCGGCGGCGTGTTGTTGATCACGAGCTTGCCGGACGCCTTGAACACAAATGGCTGCATCTCCTGATCGAGGGCCACGAGATCAACGGCGTGCACCCCCTCTTTCAGCGGCCCGATGACCAGACCGTCGTAAAACTCGGTGCCTTCTTCCCTCGTAAGAAGCACCTCTTGTCCGTCCACTACGGCCTTTACGACCTTGGGCTCGTCGGCTATGGGCAACACGTGGGCCTTGAGCCTCACCTTCTCGCCGGAACGCGCCTTTGGCGGGGTGAGGAAAACCCCGGCGGCCTCAAAAGGACTCAAACCGTTGTCATTAACCTGAAGCTCCTGAGGCATGGCCTTTACTATGTCGCCGATGACCACGGACGCAAGCTTGTCGGCGGATTTGATTATCCCAAGACCGAGGAATCTTTCAAAATCACGCCCTGAGTAGGCAAGGTCGTCCGCCCATATTATGCTGCCGTCAAGGGCGCTTACAAGACGCATGGAAACCCCGACCTTCGCGTCGGAGCCGCGCTCGACCGTGTTGAACGCCGTTATCGCGCCGACGAGCACCGCGTCGACGCCGAGCGTCTTTCCCATCTCCCGCGCCACGAGCCTCGTTACCGAGTTGGTCTGCCGTATCCTGCGCCTCGCAAGAAACCCTTCCATCTCGTCGACGGTAAGGGTATATCCCATCTTGACAAGCCCTTCGCGCACAAGGTCGTTGATGACGATCACCGCGCGCGGCGTCTCGGAAAGGTTTTCAAACGGCAAGACCGCTATCTTCTTTACGATAACCGTTTTCGACTGTTTTACGGCGGGGTCTACGCCGCCGAATGAGGGTTTCGAGGAGGCAAGGACGGCGAACATGAAGCTCAACGCCGCTATAAAAAGGACAAGGCTGGACGACACGCCGAAAAAACGCTCCGATGTCCGCCCAGCCGCATACGCCGACGGGGCGGATACGAACGGTTTCCGAATAGAAACATTCGGGGACGGGCCTATGCGCCCTTCGAGCTTCGTGAACATATCTTCCACCCTAACGGATTGCGCGAACCTATAAAAGCGTGTTGACGGCCTTTCTCACGACGTCCGTCGTAAGAACCGTCATGTCAACCTGATCTATGCCGATCATCTTCCTGAAGGTGCTTGACCCGACCTCGGACGTATTGACCTGCCAGAGCACAACGCCGGAACCGGTATCGAGCATCCTCACGGATATGGCGACGACGTTCGTAGTATAACCGCCTCTGCCGCCGCTGTACTCGTTGACGCTGCCCTGTATTACGGCCTGGACGCCAAGCTTCTCGCCGAGCAGTCTGAGCATCTCCTTGTCAAGCTGCACTACCCTGCCCTCCTCAAAACCTTCCTCCCTGAAGAGCATGTTCATGACCTTTGTAACCTCGCCCTGCTCCATGACCTCGAAGACGTGCTTTGACATGATGTCAATCGTCAGGGCGCTTCGCACCTTTTCGCCCGCATACCTGTCTTCCGTGAAGTTGTTGAAAGGCAGTATGGCTATCTTCTTTATATAGGCAAAGTCGGCGCCCTGATTTATATACTTTACCGTCGAACCTGAACAGCCTGTGAACATGAATACCGCGATGAGGAGAAAACCAATGACTTTCGTGCTGTTTTTGCGTGCCATTCGCGCCTTTTCTCTCCTTTTCCGATCCGGATGAACTACACAAGGGTTCGGTTTTGCCGCTCACAACCAAACTACGGCTGACAGCGATGTCAATCCCAATTCAGGCAGTATATCAATTGTTCTATTTCATTATGCTATAAGACTGAACAGGTGTCAACCTAATTGTAGGCTGAAGGCGTTTAGAGGAGTAACCCTCAGCCTAAACGCCTTCTGCCTGCAGCCTATCCACTAAAACCTGAGCGATGCCCTCGCATAGAAACTGCTCGACTGATTGTTCGACCCGCTTGACGACGTCTCTGTGCGGTTATATCCGGCAATGACGCTGAACCTTGTAAGCGGCGTCCAGCTCAGGGTTGCCCCCATGTTTGTGCTGTCCTGCCCAAAGCCGTATCTGACATTGCCCTGCAACGCCGTTGAAGGAACCCATGTGAGGACGAAACTATTGGATTGCACCGGCGCAATTGACATGGTGGCGGACAGGTATATCTTCCTTGTCGGCGTATACGACGCGGACGCCGTCGTTGACCTTGACGACGTGGACGTGCTCTGTCCCCCGGACTCGGTGCTGCTGTCCGCCATCGACGTGCTGACCAAAACCTTCATCGTTTTCCACGGCGTCAGATTCAGGTTCAGATAATGGTTGGTCGTGTCGGTGGTCGAGTTGGACGCCATGTTTTCCGTCGCGCTCATGGAACTGCCTACGCCGACGTCGATGCCGCGATAGAGGTTCATGAACATGGCTGTGCCGTAGTTATTGGTGCTTGAAGAGGCGGCGCCGTTGACGCTGTTCACGAAATGCCCGAAGTTCATGCTTGCGTTGAGTGTCGGCAAAGGAGTAGCGGCAAGGCTCAGCGTGTACGTGTCCGTGCCGCTCTCGCTGTTGGTCTGCGTGCCGGTCGTCTGCGTCGCGGATGAGGACGTATTCGCGTATCCGCCGGTGATCGTCAGGTACCGCGGCAGAGCCGTAATGTTCAGATTCAACGCCTGCGTCATGGTGGACGAGGAGGCGTCGTTCAACTCCTGAGCGCTGTGGTCGTAGTTCAGGTTGTAAGAGGCGGTTACGCGCTCTACCGGCGCATAGTTCAGGCTGAACCCGGCGAACCGTCTTGACACCGAATACTTCGTTACCAGCGTCGGCGTTGAGCTTATATACCCCAACCCCTCTATCTCCGTAACGTTTATGGCCATTGCGCCGGTAGGGAAGGCGGTATTCACTACCTTGAAGTACGTTGCTGAAACCTCGCTGAAGCTCATGACGAATCTCGAGAACACGGAATCGTATCCCACCTGCAACGCGGGACCGAGCGTCCAAGTCGTCCCGTCGGAACTGGTGTACAACTGGAAACCGAATAAACCCGCGTACGTGCCGATGCTTGGATCGGCCGTGGTTACGTAAAGGTTTATCTTATGCACCGACTGAGCCGCGACAAAACCGAAGCCCACATTTCTGTTGGCGGTCGCGCTGATGTCTATGCCGGCCGACACGGCCGTATTGTTGTCGATAAGCGCCGGGGTGGAGGCAAGCGCGCCTACAAGCGGCGTCGCGTCGTCCGCGAAAAGGCCGGCGTTCCGGGCAAGCGCCTGCTCGAACCTCGTGGGCACGCCGAGGCTCGTGGTGGTGAACTCGGACCAGTTGTACCCTGCGTTGACGCCGGCGCGCAGTTTTCTGTCGAGAAACGGCCTCGACAGGTTCATGGTGGCGCTGTGCGTGGGCACCTCGGTCATTATCTGCCCGACCTTGTCATTGGTCGTCTGATTGTTGAACGAGTAATTGAAACCAGCGTCGGTATCTAAGAGCGTAAGGCTGTAGCTTGAATTAAAGCCGTAGCTCACGGTAGAGCGGTCTACCTTGTGAGGATCGAGGTAGTCCTGATTGGCGCTACGGTTCATGAATACGTTGAGCGAGGGGTATCTCTCCAGAGGGAGCGAAAAGGCCGTGTTGAGGTTGGTCGTGGAAAGCCTGTCGCTCTCCGAAGGAGACACGTCGGTGCGCGTATAGCTGAAGTTGAAATAATACATGGTCGGCGGCGAATAAGAGAGCGTAACCATCGGATACATGGTCTGCGACTTCTTGCCGTCTATGTCGGTATCCGTGATCCTCGCGTCGGCGCTTATGTTTATCGTGTTGGTTATCGCCTTGTTTACGCCGAGCGTGTAGCTGTTGACGAGGCTTGCGGTCTCCGTGGAACGCGAATTGGACGTGGTAGTGGTTTTTTGATAGTTGACGTCGGCCTGACCGTACATGTCGGCCCCTGCGCCCGAAGGCAGGAGGAGACACAGGGCAAGCAGGATGATGAGAAAAAGGGCTCTTGTTGTCATTATGGTATTTCCGGCGCAACCGTCAACCGATAATTTGAGACTCCTGCAAAACCCTTGAGACCGCTCAAAAAGCTCCGGATGCGAGGCGGCAGGGTTCCCATTGCGTGCGAAGCACAATGCAATGGGAAGTTGCGAGAAACGAGGCGTATTCTGTATATACGCCGCAGTGACGAGCGACGAGACAACAAAGCAGACGGACTTTTTCAGCGGTCTCAATTTGCCTTTCCTCAGCGCTCCAACGACACGAGGCCATACGGCCTCGGCCCGACATAAAGCCTCTTGACTACCTTCTCTCCGAACGGATCGAGAAGCTCCACGGCGTTGGAGCGGTTGGCAGTCACATATACACGGCCCCGCCTTTCGTCCCCGGCCATTTCAAGGGGGCCGGGCCCGGAGGGGATCGTCCTTGTGGCAACGTCGCCGGAGTTCACGAATGTTATCGAGTCGGTCGCGTTTGCTATGAAAAGCCTGTTGTCAAAACCCTTGATCCCGCGCCTTGGCGGCTCGGCAAGCGGTATTGTGCCTGTAACCGCCCTTGTCGACGGGGAAACGACGGTTATCAACGCCGCTCCTTCGTTCAGAACGTATATCTTGTCATTGCCGAGCACGATCCCTGACGGCCTCTTGTCAACCGGGACCGTGCTTGCAACGGTGTCGTCAACCGTATTTATGATGCTCAGGCTGTTGGAACGCTCGTTCACGACGTAGACCTCCCGCCTTTGCGTGTCAACCGCTATCGCGGACGGGCTGAGCCCGACCGGCACGATCTTCATCACGCGCCTTGTTATGGTGTTTATCACGGCAACGTCGTTGGAAAGACGGTTCAGGACGTAGAGTTTGCCGTGGAGCGAGATGTCCGTGTCAGGCATGAAGACCACCTCGAATGGCCCTATCCCGGCGGTAAGCGGGATGACGTCAAGCACGTCGAGATGCGCCGCCTCGACCACGGAAAGCGTTCTTGATCCTGAATTGACGACGTATATCGTATTCTGCGCCGGATTAAGCGCCATGCCCATAGGCTTATCCCCAACGGTAATGGCCGCGGTAACGCGCTCCAGACTCCTGTCTATGAGCGATATATAGTTTGAGCCGCTGTTGGAGACAAGCAAAAGAAGGCCGGTTGACGACGGCTCCTGCGCCTCGGCAATCATTGCGGGCTGAAAGCGAAACGCCTTTTCAATCGAGTTTTCAGGGTCCCAACCGATGGAAAACACGAAACTTGAGGCGCGCCGCAAGTCTATGAGGGACTTTATGACAACGGTTCTCCCCTCAGGGAGCGCAAGGTCCATGCGACCGTCGCTTCTCGTGATCGTGGCCTTTGAAAACCGTATCCTCAAACCGGTGTATTCGCCCGGGGCAACCAGCGCCTCTTTCAGCAACATCTGGCCTGATTGAAGTGTCTGAGAACTCACCTCGACCGGAGAATCAAGCGCCTTGACAATCGTTCCATCCGCGGTCTCGAGCGCAACGTCGTCAATCGTAAAGACGACCTCACGCACCGGCTGCGAGGTAAGGTGCGCGTAGAGAATAAACCTTGAAGATCGGGCGCTGGAATCCGTTGGTTGGTTCTCAACCAACGCCATCTCGCACGATGAGAGCAAGACGACCAATACAACGGCGCACAGCTTCGACAAGACAGAGGTTATTCTCTTTAAGGGCTGAAATTGGGCAGACAAACGCACCTCTCCGCATTATGTGAAGGATAGTTAAATCTATAACAACTGCTTTGGAATGTCAATGTTTTATATGCGGGCTGGAAGCCGTGAACCACTTTAGAGAAAAAGCTCCCTAACGTGTTGTGTGCCCAAGATTAGGCATAACTCTGTTAAGGAAGCTCTGATTTATTCGCAACCGCATGTCATTCTGAGCGTAGCGAAGAATCTCACATGTAAACAAATCAGCAAGTTACGAGTTTCTTCGGTCGCTAAAGCTCCCTCAGAATGACAGGAAACATAATTAATCAGAGGTTCCTTAAGGAAGATAATTCTCTAACTGGGTGAACGGCCTTTTTCTCAATACCCCGCGTTCGGCAGGTTGGTGTCGGTTGTGTCCTTGTAGTAGATACGACGCCAACCGTCGCCGCCGGTTCTGGAGTACAGGGTCGTCTCCCCAGAGGTCTCCCCGCTGGTATGAAAGCCCCCATGACGACGGCGGCCACTGGTATGGATAGGTTGAGGAGTTCGAAAGGTAGAGCGATTGGGTTACCCCCGGAAGCACAATCGGCGTTGGCGAGCCAGTGCCGCTCGTGGCGTCGTCCCACCTGCCAGAGGCGAGGTGCGGGTTATGACAGGTGGTGCACTCGACGGCGTAATGAACGTTTATAGGCGTAGCCGCGTCTGCATGGTAGTATGATGTC
>JACRCE010000052.1 GCA_016213015.1 Deltaproteobacteria bacterium
ATTATCTGCTTTTGACTTACATCAAATATCAGACCAAATATGCCCATTCACTCCTGAACCTAAGCCGCGTTATCCGTGAAACGCTCTTTGACCGGAAAACCCTCGTGGACATCCTGACCCTTAAACCGGAACGACTAAGGGTGCTCCTTGAGGAACCATTGCAAGCTACGCTATTTTAACCGGACAGTAGTGTTCGACGATAGCAATTCTGTTGCCATTCCTATCAGTAAAATTTGTTTCATCAAATTTATAGTTTCGCCATAAAATCCTCCAAGTTATTTTTTCAAATCTGCTTGGCATGTTACCCCCCCCCCATAAAATGTCAAGCGGTATTTCCAGTCGCGATGATGCCTTCAGCCCTACTTGCAAACTCACATTGCCCGTGTCAATTGACCGTATCCTCTCTCCGTGATAAAGATATGGGATGCAGGAGTCAGAGGCAAAAAAAGAGATTGACCGGCTTAAGGAGGAGATAAACCGGCATAACCGGCTTTACTATGCGCTTGACGCGCCCGTAATAACGGATGAGGAGTATGACCGTCTGGTGAGGCGGCTTGAGACGCTTGAGGCCGATCTTCCGCATCTTATAACGCCGGACTCGCCGACACAGAGGGTGGGGGCAACCCCGCTTGACTCCTTTGGCAGCGTTAAACACTCCCTGCCCATGCTCTCCCTTAAAAACGCCTTTGACGAATCAGAGGCCGTCAAGTTCGACGAGGCCGTAAAGAGGGGTCTCGGACTGCCTCCTGACGCCTCCGTTGAATACGCGGTGGAGCCTAAGATGGACGGCCTTGCTATCGAGTTGGTCTATGAAAACGGCCTCCTCGTTACCGGCGCGACGCGGGGAGACGGCGTTATCGGCGAGGACGTTACTCAGAATCTTAAAACAATAAGAAGCATCCCATTAAGGCTTTTGGAGGAAAAACCGTTGCCGCTCCTTGAGGCTCGCGGAGAGGTCTTCATGCCGCTTGAAGGCTTCAAAAGACTCAACGCCGAAAGGGATGAAAACGACGAAGACCGTTTTGCCAACCCAAGGAACGCGGCGGCAGGGTCCCTACGGCAGCTTGACTCCCGAATAACCGCGTCCCGGCGTCTTGATCTGTTTTTCTACGGGATTGGCAACGTTGAAGGCCGTGCCTTTGCAACGCAGTTCGAGACGCTTGAATATCTTAAATCCATCGGGCTCAAACACAACCCGCTTGCAAGGGTGGTCAGCGGCATCAACGAGGCCATAAGATACCATCACGAGATAGAGGAAAAAAGGGACTCGCTCGATTATTGGCTTGACGGGGTCGTCATAAAGGTCAATGACTTGGGGCAGCAACTATCCCTTGGCGCAACGTCAAAAGACCCGCGCTGGGCCCTTGCCTACAAGTTCAAACCGGAGCAGGGCCGAACGCGGATAATCGGCATAGAGGCGCAGGTCGGCAGGACCGGCGTCCTTACCCCTCGCGCTATCCTTGAGCCTGTCAGGATCGGCGGCGTTGTGGTCAAACACGCTACGCTTCACAATCAGGCCGAAGTCAGCCGCAAGGACATCCGCATAGGCGACACCGTGATCGTCCAGCGCGCAGGAGACGTGATACCCGAGGTGGTCGGCGTGGTCATGGACAAGCGTCCGGTTGAGACCGAACCGTACAGACTGCCGGAACGCTGTCCGGCCTGCGGCGCGGGGGTTGAAAAGAAGGAGTTGGGCGGCGCAAGAGAAGGAAGCGCCCTTGTGTGCACGGCCAAGCTTGCCTGTCCGGCGCAGGCAAAGCGCGCCATAGAACACTTTGCATCAAAAGGCGCTATGGACATAGAAGGTCTTGGGCAAGGCAGGGTGGAGCAACTCTACGATAAAGGAGTTATAAAAGACATCGCGGACATATATGGTTTGAGACATGAACAACTGACAACCCTTGAAGGCTGGAAGGACAAGTCGGCCTCAAACCTAATAGCGGCCATCGAAAAGAGCAAACATCCGTTGCTTGAGCGTTTCATCCATTGCCTCGGCATTCCGGGCATTGGCGCACATCTGTCCAGCGTACTTGCCGAGAGGTTCGGGACAATCGGCCTGCTCATGGAGGCCGATGAAGAAAAACTCGTCGCCACCCCGGGCATTGACACTGAAAAGACGCGGAACATCGTCGGATTTTTCAAGGAATCTGGAAACCAAAAGATCGTTGAGCGGCTTTTTGCGTCAGGCGTGGTTCCGGGCCGGACCGAGCCGATCAAACAAGGCCGTCTTAGCGGAAAGGTCTTTGTATTTACAGGGGAACTGACAGGCTTTACGCGGGATGAGGCAGGCCGCCTTGTAGCGTCGCTCGGGGGAAAGATCGCCTCCGGGGTCGGCAAAAAGGTGGATTACGTGGTTGCCGGACAAGAGGCCGGCTCAAAGCGAGCAAAGGCCGAGAAGCTGGGGCTGAAGATAATTGGCGAGGAGGAGTTCAAGATGTTAGTATGGGGAGGGTGAAGGACGGCTTCCGACGATTTTAGTGCCGTCAGGAGTTTCCTCCTGATGGCGTTGGCAGGCGCAATTCGGGGGCAGGCTTGGGCGGGCTTAGGCAAGCTTTTTTCAAAAAAGGCAGGTTGACTCCATGCCGTTTTTGTTTTATAAATGATGGTGAAAGCCGGGCAAAAAAAGTTAAGAGGTGACAGATGAGGTTTGTAAAAGGATCATACTTCCGTAGAATAGCCTTTATCCTCGTGTTTGCGCTGTTTGTTACCGGGAGCATACCAACAAAGAGCATGGCCGCGATTGGGGAGGCGGTATCCGTGGACAGGCTCTCTTCCATTGACAGCATCCGGCGCGCTCTGGAAACAAGGCTTGTCGCGGAAAAACTGTCCGAGGCCGGGCTGGACAAGGCCGAGGTGCAGTCAAGGATAGACAAGCTAAGCGACGAGGAGCTTCATCAGTTCGCCTCCATGACCGACGGTCTTTATCCGGGCGGCAGCGCCATTGGTGTCGTTGCCGCGCTTTTGATCATTGCGATCATCGCCCTCATAGCGCTAAAGATGGCGGATCGGAAGATAATAATAAAATAACGGCGCTCTCGCCGGACGCCTTCATGAACCGATACAGGCCGACTGTGCGCCTCGCTCTCCTGAGCGCGGCGCTGTCCTTTCTCATTTCTTGCGCCGGGGCTTATGCCCCTGATTTCCATGGACGCGCCGCTATTAAGGACGTTCCCTTCTTCCCTCAAAATGAATATAAGTGCGGCCCAGCCGCGATAGCAAGCGTTTTTTCTTTCTGGGGCACATTGACAACCATTGAACAAGCCTCTGTTGCTGTCTATCAAGAAAAACTCAAGGGCAGTTTGCCGATAGACCTTTTCCTTTACGCGAAGGAGGCGGGCTTTGAGGCCGACTACTATAAGGGGAGCATGGCCGATCTGAAAAGGAATATCGACGCCGGCGTGCCGCTGATAGTTTTTTTGAACCTCGGGTTTAAGATATATCCGGTCGGCCATTATGTGGTCGTTACCGGTTATGACGACGCGAAACGGGTCGTTATCGCGCACTCGGACATGAGCATGAACGCCGAGTTCGGTTACGACGCGCTCGCGGACGCATGGGAGAAAAACGGATTTGCGACGTTGCGTATAAGACCGAAAGGTGAGCCTAACAGGTTATAAGAAAAACCAATATAGACGAAGGCCGCTCAAAAACGCCTATATGCGAGGCGTCGAGGAGCGACAAATGAGCCCAGCACCACTTTGCTACACGAAGGAATTTGTCAAGCAACATGCTTTCGTAATCCAAAGTGGTGCTGGGCGCAGTGAGGAGCGACGATGACAACAAAGCAGATGGGCGTTTTTGAGCGGCCTGCTAAATGATGCGGACAATATACGGGGTGAACCCTGTAATGGAGGCGCTGGCCGCCGGGGCCAAGGGAATCGAGCGGATACTTGTATCACAAGGCAGGTCCGACAAGGCGGCTCAAGACATACTGAAGGCCGCGTCAATGGCGCGCATACATTGCTTAAGGGTGAATCAGGATGAGTTGACCGCCCTTGCCAAAGGCGGCGTACACCAAGGGGTCGTGGCAATCATGCGCTCAGGGTTTGCCTACGTCTCTCTTGACGCGCTAATAGATGCGTGGAAGGGTTCCGGGAAGCGCGCGCTCTTTCTCGTGCTCGACTCGGTTCAAGACCCGCATAATCTCGGCTCTCTTGTCCGCGCCTCGGAGTGCGCCGGGGCGCACGGCGTGATAATACCCAAGGACAGGGCCTGCGAGGTTACGGCAACGGTCGGCAAGACATCGGCAGGGGCCATTGAACACGTGCCGATTGCGCGAGAGGTGAACATAAGCAGCGCCATCAAACAGCTTAAAGAGGCCGGGGTCTGGGTTGCCGGGGTGGACGCCCTTGGCAGGCAGGACATCTACAAAACGGATCTGAATATTGACGTCGCCCTTGTGATCGGCGGCGAGGGCAAGGGCATAAGACGGCTTGTGTTGGAAAACTGCGATTTTACCGTGTCAATACCGATGGCCGGGGCGATCAACTCCCTGAACGCGGCACAGGCCGGAACCATCGCGCTGTTCGAGGCCCTGCGTCAAAGGAGGAAGTGATGCCTCAGGAGGCCATGAACCTGCTCATCAGGCAAGCGGAGCAAAGACTCAAACCAATCGTCAGCCCCACCCCCATCGTCTATTCGTCGTCCTTGACAACGCTTTTCGGCTTTGAATCCTTTCTCAAGCTCGAAAACCTGCAAAAGACCGGCTCATTCAAGGTAAGGGGCGCGTATAACAAGATAGCCTCGCTCAGCCCGGACGACATGGAAAAGGGCGTTATCACGGCCTCGTCGGGCAACCACGCTCAGGGCGTAGCGTGGGCGGCCTCCATGCTCGGCGTCAAGGCAAAGGTCGTGATGCCGGAGAGCGCGCCTATAATAAAGCGCATGGCCACAAAGGGCTACGGCGCGGAGGTCGTGTTGCACGGCAGGTCTTTTGACGACGCCTGCGCCCGCGCAAGGGAGATAAGGGACGCGGAGGGTTCTGTTTTTATCCCTGCCTTTGACGATGAACTTATCATAGCGGGTCAGGGGACCATCGGGCTTGAGATAATCGCCGACGTCACCGATATTGACGCGGTTATCGTGCCCATCGGCGGCGGCGGATTGATCTCAGGGATTGCCTCTGCCGTTAAAGAGAGCAATCCAAGGATAAAGGTCATCGGCGTGCAGGCCGTGGCTTCGCCTTCGTGCCTCAAGGCGATTGAGGCCGGAAGGCCGCTTGAGGCGCGCGCCCTGCCTACGATAGCCGACGGCATAGCCGTAAAGAGAATCGGGGAGATAACATTCCCGCTGATAAAAAGGTACGTGGACGAGGTTATCTGCGTCTCTGAGGAGGCGATAGCAGGGGCCATACTGCGCCTGATGGAGAGAAAAAAACTGGTGGTCGAGGGCGCGGGCGCAATAGGCGTGGGCGCGGCCATGGAGGGGAAGCTGCCCAAGGGCATCAAAAAAGTCGTCTTTGTCCTGAGCGGCGGCAACATCGACGTGACGACCCTTGACAGGGTAATCAGGCTCGGGCTTGTAAAAGAAGGCCGTGTGATGAGGCTTTCAACGATCGTGCCGGACGTGCCCGGCTCGCTTGCGGCCCTTACGTCCGAGATTGCGGGCCTGAAGGCCAACATCTTACATGTCGCGCACCAGAACTACGCCTCCGGCGTGCCCATAGGCTCAACGCTTCTTGAGATAACCCTTGAGGTGGAAGACGCGCTCCACTCGCAAAGGGTCATGACAAGACTTAAAGAGGCCGGATATAAGGCGGAGCGGATCGGGTAAAAGGCGGATAGATACGAAGAGCTTGCTGACTGACATATTGACGCCTTGACATCAAGACGTTTTACTTGCTACAATGTTATTAGAGGTGAGTTATGGAAAGGACAAGCACTACGCTCAGGCTGAAAAACGACCAGCTGAGGCTTCTCAAGGCCATCGCCGGATACGAGGGGAAGACCCTTACCGATATATTCGGCGAAATGACCGTTGAGTATGTCGGAAGGCACAGAGAGACCCTCGTGCTTCTGAACATTCCGGGTTTTGTCAAGGGATGCAAGGACGGGTTGAAAGAGATAAAAAAGGGTGGAGGTAAAAAACTCGATGCCCTGGACCGTTAAGGTCTCCTCGCATGCAGAGAAACATTACAACAGACTTGGCAGAAAAACCCGCGAAAAAATCAGGGAAAAGCCTTTCGATTTTTCCCAACTGAAAAACCCGCTTGTGCATAAAGACGTAAAACCCCTTGTCGGAGAGCTCAAGGGTTTTTATCGCTTGAGGGTCGGAGAGTACAGAGTCGTATTCAGTGTCATTCCCGGTCAAAAGACGATAGCAATAGTCAATATAGCTCCGAGAGGCAGCGTCTATTGATGCGTTGTTGTATGTCGCGGTATGTGGACGGGCATAAAAATTGTCAGACGGCGTCAGCAAACCTTGTGTTACGGGTATTACGATTGACGCCGAAGGAGCAGGGCGGCCGATACGGTTATCAGCAATGCGCCGTAAAAGATATACAGGCTATTAATGAATAATCTCGGTTCGTATTCAAAATGAATGTTGCTTATCCCTTCAGAAACGCTTATTGATGCGTCCGCATCTCCTAAGGAACCTCTGATTAATTCGCCAATCTGTCATTCTCGCGTAGCGTAGAATCTCGTCTTCAAGTAACCCCTCCCAACCTCCCCTTAAAATACTGGGAGGAGTTTTCTTGGTAGAGGATGCCGCTGGGCAAAAGCGCGGCTCGCAATGACAGAAAAGGGAATTAATCAGACCTTCCTTAGTTTTTCCGACTTGAGGAGGGCAAATAACAGGTCTCTTTTGAAAAGCAATATCGCCAGAAGGAAAAATAAGATGAATATCCAAGTGCCGGAGAAGAAATAACTTTGCCAGTTCATGCCCGTTACAGCGGCTAACATAAGCCAGTTAGACCAGCGCGTATCCTTATAATAGATGATGCGCGTCAGGAAATAGGCGACATACGGCGCCCAGACAAATTGATAAAGTATTCCATCCTGATGAAAAGAAGCGAGCATGAAAGAAGAAAAAAGCAGGACAGGCATCAGCGAAAGCCTTACAAAAATATTCGCCGTCAGAGGCCGAAGGACGATATATACCCCAAAGGCCGTTATCAGTAACTGCAAAAATATAGTCCAACTGAAAAGAACTACCGTGTCATCCACGATAAAATGGCCGAGATATGCGGTCAGCAATGCAATCGGTTCAAGCAATCTGACCGACACGATGAGCGTATAAAAAGGTTCGCCGCCATGGCTGAAGGGATTCCATAAGGGGTAATGCCCGTTTGCGATGCTTTCGGCAAAGAAATGAAATATCGGCAAGCCCCAAGCGTAGACATCATGTTGAAATGTCGTGTCGCCGAATATTAGAAGCGAGCGGAGAAGATATACACAAAACGCAACGGCTAAAATTCCGCACAGTGCCTCGACGAAGATGTATTTAGGTCTCTTGTCTTTTGCGTTTTTACGCATGAGCGCAGCCGACCGCCTACCCAACGAGAATTTCACGTTACGCACCGTCAGTCATTATTTATTGATAAAAAAGCACTGCTGGGAACTAAACTATACCTGTCAGATATTTTATTGTCAAATAAATGTTCCTATGAGGCATTTGATTTGTCCTCAAAAGCGGTACTCTTAATGCATGGAGAGTAATGAAAAAAAGCTGATGGGCTACCGGATTAAGGAGCTTAGGAGGTGCAAGGGATTGTCTCAGGAAGAACTCGCTGAAAGGGCTGAAACGAGTCCGAATTACGTAAGCCGAATGGAAAGAGGGACGGAAAACCCGACGTTTGATACGCTCATAAAGATAGCGAATGCTTTGGAAATCGAAATGTGGGAACTATTTGATTTCGGACACCGGATGACATTGAGGGATATACGGGAATTGATGAATAAGTTTGTAGATGGCGCCGACGAGGAAAAGTTAAGGCTTGCCGTAAAGGTTTTCAGGTCGATTTTAAGGTAGAGTTAACAGGCTACCGCAAGCCCCGTATCTGCTTTGTTGCCTTATCTCGGAGATGCGACATACAGACAAATGCCGCCTTGTTCCTTGCTTCCCTATTTTATAGTGGCCATTCTTAGCATTGCCGCTAATTGGGGACGCTTTTGCTATGCTGCATTACCCGCAAAAAGCGCCTCTTGACAGAGCCACGAAACACACATACTATATAAGACTAATCAAAAGGATGTCCGGCCTCTTAACGCGCCGGCTCCCGTAAAAAGCGAGGATAAATGGCTCAGGAGAAGATTCCGGTTTACATAGAAGACGAGATGAAAAAGTCGTATCTCGATTACGCCATGTCCGTCATAGTGGGCAGGGCGTTGCCGGACGTGAGAGACGGATTGAAGCCCGTTCACAGGCGCATACTCTTCGGTATGCACGAGATGGGCGTGGAGTGGAACAAGCCCTACAAGAAGTCGGCCCGCGTGGTCGGCGACGTTATGGGTAAATACCACCCTCACGGCGACTCGGCCATCTACGACGCCATAACGAGGATGGTGCAGGACTTCTCCCTTCGCTATCCGCTCATAGACGGACAGGGAAACTTCGGGTCCATTGACGGCGATTCCCCGGCGGCCATGCGTTACACCGAGGTCAGGCTTGCGCGCCTCGCCGGAGAGACGCTCCGGGACATCGAAAAAGAGACCGTTGACTTCACACCCAACTACGACGAATCAACGCAAGAGCCCACCGTTTTACCGGCCGCCATACCAAACCTTCTTATAAACGGCTCTACGGGCATTGCCGTGGGCATGGCCACCAACATGCCGCCGCATAACCTTACCGAGGTCATCGACGCCCTGCTCCACGTCATAAAAAAGCCGGACGCCTCCGTAAAGGAGCTGATGAGGTTCGTTACCGGGCCTGACTTTCCGACCGGCGGCTTCATACACGGAAGGAAGGGCATCATCGACGCATATACCACGGGCAGAGGGTCGGTGCAGGTGCGGGCAAAGGCGCAGATAGAGAAAAATCCGCGCACCAACCGTCAGGCCATAGTCATAACCGAGATCCCGTACATGGTCAACAAGACCCGGCTCATCGAGGCCATTGCCGAGCTTGCGAGGGACAAAAAGATCGAGGGCATCTCGGACGTGCGCGACGAATCCGACAGGGACGGCATGAGGATCGTCGTTGACCTGAAGCGCGACGAGGCAGCAGAGGTGATCCTGAATAACCTCTATATGCACACGCAGATGAAGACGTCCTTCGGGATAATAAACCTCGCCATCGTCAACGGCCAGCCGAAGGTCTTGCCGCTTGCGAAGCTGTTGAACGAGTTCGTAAAATTCAGGAGGGAGGTCGTTACCCGTCGCACGGTATTCGATCTTAAAAAGGCGAGGGAGCGGGCGCATATATTAGAGGGGTTGAAGATCGCCATCGACAACATCGACGCGGTTATAAAGCTTATAAGGGCGGCAAAAGGCCCGGCAGAGGCAAAGGCCGGGTTGATGAAGAGTTTCAAACTCAGCGAGATACAGGCTCAGGCCATACTGGATATGAGGCTCCAAAGGCTCACCGCCCTTGAGCGCGACAAGATAATCGCGGAGTACAAAGAGGTGTTACTGTTGATACAATCGCTTGAGGAGATACTTGCGAGCGAGACGCTCCTGATGGACGTCATCTGCAACGAACTCAAGGAGATAAAAGAGAGGTTCGGGGACGAAAGGCGCACCCAGATAATGGACGAGGCTGCCGAGATAACCCTTGAGGACATCATAGCCGAAGAGGACATGATCGTTACCATAACGAGCAACGGCTATATAAAAAGAAACCCCACGTCCCTTTTCAAGATACAAAGACGCGGCGGCAAGGGCAAGACCGGCATGACCGCCAAGGAGGAGGAGTTCGTTTCCGACATGTTCATCGCCTCCACGCACAGCTACATCCTGTTTTTCACGGACAGGGGCAAGGCATACTCCCTCAAGGTCTACGACATACCGCAGGCCGGAAGGGCCGCAAAGGGCAAGGCCATAGTCAACATCTTAAATCTTTCGCAGGACGAGAAGATAACCGCCTTCCTGCCGGTAAAGGAGTTTACCGAGGGCAGGTATATAGTCATGGCCACTGCCCATGCCGTGATAAAGAAGTCGGACCTCATGAGCTTTTCCAACATACGCTCAGGCGGGCTTATCGCGGTCAACCTCGACGAGGGCGACGGCCTTATCTCGGCGCGTCTGACCGACGGCAAGACCGACATCTTCCTCGGCACGCGGGACGGCCAGGCCATCAGGTTCAACGAGGACGAGGTAAGGGAGATGGGCCGCTTGGCGCGGGGCGTCAGGGGCATGAAACTCGCCGAAGGCGACAGGGTGGTCTCAATGGAGACGGTTGACGAAGGCTGCACCGTGTTGACCGTTACCGAGCATGGCTACGGAAAGAGGACAGACTTTTCCGAATACAGAGGGCAAGGCAGGGGCGGCTCAGGCCTTATCAATATAAAGATTACGGAGAAAAACGGCCCGGTAGCCGCCATAGTCAAGGTCAGGGACACCGATGAACTGATGATAACCACAAGCGTCGGAAAGATCATACGCATCGCCATGAAGGGCGTAACCGTCATAGGCAGGAATACCCAGGGCGTAAGGCTCATGGACATAGAAAAGGACGAAAAGATAACCGGCATCGCCCCGATAGCCGAAAAAGAGGATGAGACGGATGAGGCCGAGTAGCCTTGGCCATACAACTAAGGGTCATGTCCAGTAAAATCACGCCCCGCCGGAAAAAGAAAAGGTCGTCAGCCGCCATATCCGGCGCGGCGCTGTTGCTTGCCTTTTTAATCATAACCGCCGGTCTTGCCGCCTGCTCAGCCGACCCGGCAGAGCAGGTCTTCAACAAAGCTGAAAAGTCGCTGGGCTTAGGCGCTCACCTTGAGGCCATATCTCAGTACTCCTACGTCCTCGGCAAGTATCCGGCGAGCCGGTCGGCGCCGACGAGCCAGTACCGGATAGCGTACATATACAACAAACATCTGAACGACAAAAAAAAGGCGCTTGAGGCGTATTCAACGCTCCTTTTGATCTACCCGTCAAGCGCCTTTGTCGCCGATGCCCTGTCCGACATGGCAACGATATACTCTCAGGCCGACGACCATGCAAAGTCAATAGAGTTCTATCAGCGCCTTCTGAAGGAAAGACGCGAGGGAAGGGACGAGGTTCAGTATCTTATAGCAACGGAGTATATCCTTCTCAACGACTTCAAACAGGCGCACATTGAGCTTATGGAACTCCTCAAGAGCGGGGCAAGCGCAAGGCTCACCCCGAACGTCTACTTGCAGATCGCCAACGTATATTACATAGAGGGACGACACAACGAGGCCGTCGAGTGGTATGGGAAGGCGGCAGATGGGTTTCCTGATACCGACGCAGGGCACGAGGCCGGACTCGGGGTTGCGCGCGCTCTCAATGAATCCGGCAGGCCGCTTGAGAGCCTTGCGGCGTTAAAGGCCATGGAGTCCCAAGCCGGATACAAGAACAAGGGGTCCGCAAGGGCGCTGGCCGAGACGATAGAGAAGCGGCTTGCAGAGGAAAAACGAGCGCCGGACGCCGCGAGAGGCCGCCGATAATGACGCAAGTGAGGCGTGCAGCGATATTAGGAGCAGGCGGTTGGGGCACGTCCATAGCGCGCCTCCTTGCCGATAATGGTTTTGAAACCCGCTTGTGGGCAAGGGACAGCGCATTTGCCGATACCCTTGAACGCGAGCGACAAAACTCCGTATACCTGCCAGGGGCCATGTTTCCTGAAAACATTAGAGCTTGTTCGGACATGGCTCTTGTCTTATCCGGCGCTGAGGTTGTCGTTTCAGCCGTGCCGTCGCACGGGTTAAGGGCTGTGCTTGAGGTTGCAAGGCCGTTTATCGGCAAAGAGGCTATACTCGTAAGCGCGACAAAGGGCATTGAGGCCGTGTCTTTGCTCACGCCGACCGGGATTATCCGCGATGTCCTCGGAAATCAGGGTATAGTCGCGCTCTCAGGGCCGTCATTCGCAAAAGAGGTGAGTCAGGGTCTGCCTGCCGCCGTATGTGCGGCTTCAAGCTCACTCGAAGCCGCTCAGGCCGTACAGTCCGCGTTTTCAACCCGTGCCTTCCGCGTCTACACAAATGCCGACGTAATCGGCGTTGAGCTTGGCGGCGCGCTGAAGAACGTCATGGCAATAGCCTCAGGCATTTCCGACGGCTTGAGTCTGGGCCTGAACGCCCGCGCCGCGCTCATAACGCGCGGCCTCGCGGAAATGACGAGACTCGGCGTAAAGATGGGCGCGCAGGCGGCGACGTTTTCCGGCCTATCCGGGCTCGGCGACCTTGTCCTTACCTGCACCGGCGCGTTGAGCAGAAATTACTCGACCGGCGTCGCTTTGGGAAAGGGCAAGACCATTGAAGAGGCGCAACACGACCGACAGGTGAGCGAGGGGGTGAAGACAGCGGAAGCCGCATGGTCGCTTGCTGAAAAGAGAGGCGTTGAAACGCCGATAATCAATGAAGTATACGCCGTGTTGTACGAAGGAAAAAGACCGAAGGACGCCTGTCTGGAGCTGATGACGCGGGGACTGAAGGCGGAGTAAAGGGTGTCGTTATTGATTGACCTGTTTGCCATAAGCGGGTAGTAACGGTATAATATCATGTGTATCCGCAAGGAGGTTTATCGTAATGTTAAACGCATTAAAAATAAGTATCGCGCCTGAGGAAATCATCAAGGCTATAAAATGTCTTGGGAAAAAAGAAAGAGAGGCCCTTTTAGAAGACATCCTCGCCGGAACGTCTCCTGAATATCTGAAAGGCATTCGTGAGGCGCGAGCGGATTATAAGGCCGGCAGGACAAAGGCTCATAAAGAGGTCTTTGATGAATGAAATACGAACTGCTTTACACCAAAAGAGCTGTCCGTGATATTGAAGGATTGGATTTTCAGGTGAGAAAAAGATTGGGACTATCCTGCTTCGATATAGGACAGACCCTTTCAAATACGCCGAAAGGCTTACCGATTCCAATCTTGGAACATACCGATTTAGAATAGGAGATTATAGAATAATCTTTGACGTTGAAGATAATACTATCGTTGTTTTAAGGGCAGGACATAGAAAAGAGATTTACAAACGATGATTTTATTTTCCTCTATAGGTTTTTCTTGCCAAGATCGGGGTCGTCAAGGAGGGACAGCAGGTTTTCAGTCCAGTCGGGCGTTAATGGATATGCAATATCTTCAAGAGTCGCAAGGAGCATCTTTTGAGCTTCAGGAGAGTATTTGCGGTAGGTTGAACGTTTAAGGTCTTTATTCTTTTTGAATGCAAATCTCCACTCCCCCGTGAAAGGTTGGAGGCTCACGCCAAGAATATCGTATTCTCCCGCCAGATAGCATGTCGTCTCAAGGGTTTCTCCATTTGGGAGTTTGATCTTCCTGCGATCGGACGCATCGTTTTGGACTTTGGCAATGAATTTTCCATGAGTTACCTCTTTAATAGAACTCGTCTGCATTGATTTCAGTTGTAAGGTGTATTGACGGCCGTTGTAGATAAAAGTACGATCCGATTTCGTCTTTTTATGGTCATCGGGTTTGAAGTGTTCCGTAATTTCCATCTTATCGAGAATACTTAATAAAGCAACTTCGGAAACGTACCCGTAAATAATCCCTCGAAGGCTCGGGTTATCAATGATGACCTGAATAAGCGCTTCGGTTTGAATCCAGTGTCGCGGATCACGGATGTTATTCAAAACCCCAGAGATATCAAGCGCACGTTTGGTTCGCTTTACCTTGTCGAGCAGTGCGGCAGCGGGAACCGTGAGACCATGTGCAATTTTATAAATATTAATGAGCGTAACATTGGTCTCCCCGCGCTCAATACGCCCGATGAATGTTCGATGTAGATTGCAATGGTCTGCCAACTCCTCTTGAGAGTATCCTTTCTTGAGGCGAAGTTCGTGCACCCTTAATCCGAATGTCGTGATGATGGAATTTTTCATTGCGAGAAAGCATAGCCTTGTGCTACATTTGTGTCTACAGCATAAACGTAGCATGATTGAGAGGATAGATTAAGATGCAAATAAGGCTTTTTCCAGAAAATGAAATCAGCGAGAAGTCAGGCAAGAGACGCATACAGGGCGGGGCGGCGACTTCTGATGTAATCGTATCTGCTCACATAGGCGGGAATGCCGAATTATTTCCCAAGATACTTTTACTGCATGTGCCGAAGGGGGCCAGAATTGCGGACGTGACTTGGGGACAGGGAGTGTTTTGGAAAAACGTGCCCGCCGGCGATTATGATGTGCATGTAACCGACTTGAAGACGGGCGTTGATTGTCGAAACTTGCCTTATCCCGATGAGAGTTTCGACTGCGTAGTATTCGACCCACCCTACATGGAGGGATTCTTTAGGAAGTCGGCAGGCCACCTTGGCGGCGCCGGCACGCACGCATCATTTCGTAAGGCATACTCAAACGGAGAAGCAATGCAGGAGAATGGGCCGAAGTGGCACGCGGCGGTAGTAGACCTATACATAAAGGGCGGCAAGGAAGCCGCTCGCGTCATCAAGCAGGATGGAATATGTATCGTGAAATGCCAAGATGAAGTGAGCGCAAACCGGCAATGGCTCACGCATGTTGAAATTATCAATGCTTATGCCGAAATGGGTTTTTACGCTCGGGATTTGTTTGTCATAGTGCGGTCGAATCAACCGGGAGTAAGCCGTCTTCTTAAGCAGATACATGCCAGGAAAAATCATTCCTATTTTATTATTTTTCAGAAATTGAAGAACAGCAAAAAATCAAAAAAACCACCTACATCGAAACTGGTCTAAAGTGCCCCGCGTGTCCAACCCTTTCCCCTACTCCTCCAGCGCCTCCCTTAAAAACCTTGCCGTAAGGCTTTCTTTCGAGGCCGCCACCTGTTCAGGGGTTCCGCTTGCAATTACCCTGCCTCCGGCCTCGCCTGCCCCGGGGCCGAGGTCTATTATGTGATCCGCTGATTTGAGGCAGTCGAGGTTATGTTCGATTAAAAGCGCTGTATTGCCCGCGTCAACGAGGCGTCCGAGCATTGACAGCAGTTTTTTTACGTCGTCGGGGTGCAGTCCGGTCGTGGGCTCGTCCATTATGTAAAATGCGTCCTCGCTTACGCCCTCGATAAGCTCGCCCGCTACTTTAATCCTTTGAGCCTCTCCGCCTGAGAGCGTCAAGGCCGTTTGCCCGAGTTTTAAGTATCCGAGACCTATCTCCCTTAATACGGAAATCTTTTGTCGCAGGCAATACTCCTCTGAAAAAACCGAGGCCGCGTCGTCAAAGGTCATCTGGAGGCAATCGTATATGCTCCTGCCCTTGTATTTCACCTTGAGCGCCTCGGGCCTGAAGCGTCTGCCTGAGCAGTCCGCGCATTTTATGTATACGTCCGGCAGGAAGTACATCTCCAGAAAGGTCGTCCCCTCCCCCTTGCATGATTCGCACCGGCCCCCGGCTACATTGAAGGAAAAACTACCCGCGTCGAGTCCTGCCGCCTTTGCAGTCGGGAGCGAGGCGTAGATGGCGCGTATGGCGTCAAAGCCGCCTATGTAGGTTATGGGGTTGCTTCTCCTGGATCTGCCCAGCGGCCCTTGGTCAATGAGCTTTACCGCGCTGACGTGCTCAAGACCTTCAAGGGATTTGTGCGGCAAGGGCCGCTCCGTATTCCCGGATACGCCGAGCCGCGAGGCCATTATCTTGTAGAGGGTGTCGACCACCAGGGCGCTCTTGCCGGAGCCGGATGCCCCGCTTACGCATATCAGGGTGCGCAGCGGGAAGCGAACGTCAATGCCCTTGAGGTTAAAACCCTCTGCGCCTTTGAGGGTAATGAAACGTTTGTTGCCGCCTCTCCTCCATCGCGGGACGTGTATGGCCTTTTTTCCGGTTAGATAGTCGCTGGTCAATGTGGCTGCGTGCTTCAGGAAATCAACGGTATCCCCGGAGTAGATGAGTTTACCGCCGCGCTCTCCGGCCCCGGGCCCGAGTTCAACGACGTAATCGGACGACCTTATAACCGTCTGGTCATGTTCGACCACCACGACCGTGTTGCCCGCGTCGGAGAGTCTTCTTAATTGGCGAATGAGCATGTCCGTGTCGATAGGATGCAGTCCGATGGACGGCTCATCGAGGATATAGAGTACGCCCGTAAGGGAAGAGGCAAGCTGTGTGGCGATGTTAACGCGCTGTGCCTCTCCGCCTGAGAGCGTCTTTGTAGGTCTGTCAAGCGTTATAAACCCAAGCCCGGTTTCATTCAGAAAGTCGAGCTTGAGGGTTATCTGCCGTATAAGCTCATGCGCCTTCTTGCGTTCAAACGGCGTAAGCGGCAGATTTTTGAAAAAATTGAGGCACTCCTTTATGCTCATACGGCTTATCGTTGCTATGTCGTTGTCCGCCACTTTGACGTTTAAGGCGCTCTTTTTCAGTCTTGCGCCGTTGCATTCATTGCAAAGGAATTGCCCCTTGTACCGGGAGGAAAAGACCTTTATGTGGAGCTTGTACTTCTTCGCCTCAAGGTACGCGAAAAAACCGTTAAGGCCGTTAAATCCATCAGCGCCATTGAAGACCAGCTCCTTTTCCCTGTGCGTGAGGCAGGAAAAGGGTTTATCAAGGTCAATGCCGCATCCGGCCGCGTGTCTCTCAAGCTCTTTATACCAGCCGGTGTATGCTGGTTTTGTCCACGGGGTTATGGCGCCGTTTCTGAGGCTCAGGTTCTTATTCGGTATTATCTTGTCCTCGTCGTAGGTCAGGAGATGGCCGAAGCCCTTGCAGGCCGGACATGCCCCGATCGGATGATTGAAGGATAAGGATATCGGCGTCGGCGCCTCGGCTATAACGCCGCACCTTACGCACTTCAAGAGGGTTGAGAACCTTTCGATGATTTTCGAGCCGTCGGGCATGGTTATCTCGGCCCAGCAGTCCCCATTTCCGTGCTTAAAGGCGGTTTCAAGGGACGAGGCAAGCCGTGAGAGGTCCTTTGTCGTCATGGACAGCCTGTCAGCTATTACGTCAAGAGAATCAGGGAGGTTGTCCGGCGTTTGTTCGGAAATATTGACGACGGCGTTGCCGAGTTTGACGCGGATAAAGCCTTTTTGCACAAGGGAGGAGCACAGGTCATTCGGGTCTTGCCGTCCAATCGGGATGGTAAAGCCGATGAGAACAGGCGCGTTGGGGTGCGCCCCTAAGAGGGAGTCGGCAACAGTCTGAGGGCTTGAGGCTGTAATCGGCAGGAGACATTCGGGGCAATGTGCCTTGCCGACGCGGGCGAATAAAAGCCGCAGGTAGTCGTTGATCTCCGTTGCCGTGCCTACGGTCGAGCGGGAGGTTCTTACCGTGTTTTTTTGCTCAACGGCAATGGCCGGTCTGATGTTGGCCATTACGTCCACGTCGGGCCTGTCCATGCGCTCCAGAAAAAGCCGTGTGTACGTAGAGAGCGACTCCATGAACCGCCGGCGTCCCTCGGCAAACAGCGCGTCAAAGGCAAGGGACGACTTGCCTGAGCCGCTCGGGCCTACAATGGCCGTTATCCTGTCATGCGGGATGGAAAGGGAGAGGTTCTTGAGGTTGTTTTGCCTTAGTCCCTCGATGACAAGCCACCGGGACTTTTCGGCCTTTGCGGCCTCCTGAACCGGCGCCGGATGTTTGCGTTTGATTGGTCTTGTCGTCATAGCTGTCTTATTGCAAGCGTAAGCGCAGGCAAGGCAATTAAATATTATACTATTTACGCAAGATGAGTTCCAGTTTGATTTTCCAACTAGGGAAGCTCTGATTAATTCCTATTTTGTCATTGCGAGCCCAGCACCACTTTGGATTATGAAAGCGTGTTCCTTGGCAAATTCCTTCGTGCAACAAAGTGGTGCTGGGTTGATTTCCTTGAAGACGAGATTCTACGCGGAGCGAGAATGACGGTTTATGACGGGTTAGCGAATTAATCAGACCTTCCATAGGTAATCAGCCGAAAAAACGTCGGTTTTTACGGCAATTGGCACTCTTTTGTCCTGAGTGCCAAGAAAAAACTTGACAAAGCCGGATACGGGCAATATATTTACTTACGCTAAAACGGCTTATCCATAGAAGTATGGGCCTTGAGGCTTGACGGGTTGCCGTCAAAATATAACTGAAGTTATCATCAAAAAGGAGGATGTGCAGTATGAAGATCAAGCCGCTTCACGATCGCGTAATAGTAAAGAGACTCGCCGAGGAGGAAAAGACCAAGGGCGGCCTTTTCATCCCGGACAGCGCAAAGGAGACGCCGGCCGAAGGCAAGATAATCGCCGTAGGCGGAGGCAAGAAGGACGAGGACGGCAAGATTCATCCGCTTGACGTAAAGGCGGGCGACATGGTCATATTCAGCAAGTACGGCGGAACCGAGATAAAGATAGAGGGCGAGGAGTTCCTCATTATGCGGGAAGAGGACATACTCGGCATAGTCGAGAAGTAATAAATTCGGCATAAAACAAGACAACCACAATACCAAACAGATATTCAAGGAGGATTAAGATGGCCGCAAAAGAGTTAGCGTTCAGTCAAAACGCCAGAGCCGCGATGTTAAGGGGCGTCAACACGCTTGCAGACGCCGTTAAGGTTACGCTTGGACCGAGGGGCAGGAACGTCGTAATCGAAAAGAGCTTCGGAAGTCCGGTCATCACAAAGGACGGCGTTTCGGTCGCAAAGGAAATAGAGCTTGAGAACAGGTTCGAGAACATGGGCGCTCAGATGGTAAAGGAGGTCGCAAGCAAGACCTCTGACGTGGCCGGAGACGGCACCACCACCGCGACCGTGCTGGCCCAGGCCATATTCAGGGAAGGTTCAAAGCTCGTTGCCGCCGGACACAACCCGATGGACTTGAAGCGCGGCATCGAAAAGGCCGTTGAAGTGGCCGTTGCGGAATTGAAGAAGCTCTCCAAGAACGTGAAAGAGAAAAAGGAGATAGCTCAGGTCGGCACCATCTCGGCCAACGGGGACTCGACCATAGGCGAGATAATCGCCGAGGCCATGGAAAAGGTCGGCAAGGAAGGCGTCATCACCGTTGAAGAGGCAAAGGGCATGGAGACCAAGCTTGAGGTGGTCGAAGGGATGCAGTTCGACAGGGGGTATCTGTCCCCGTACTTCGTTACCGACGCCGAGCGCATGGAGTGCGTGCTTGAGGACGTGTATATCCTCATCCATGAAAAGAAGATATCCAACATGAGGGAGCTTTTACCCATCCTTGAAAAGATCGCCAAGATGGGCAAGCCGTTCCTTATAGTCGCCGAGGACGTTGACGGCGAGGCGCTTGCGACCCTCGTGGTCAACAAGCTGCGCGGCACGCTCCACGCCTGCGCCGTAAAGGCGCCGGGCTTCGGCGATAGAAGAAAGGCCATGCTTGACGACATAGCGACCCTTACCGGCGGAAGGCTCATCGCCGAGGAGCTTGGCATAAAGCTTGAGACGCTTGATCTCAAAGACCTGGGCAAGGCAAAGAGGATAGTCATTGACAAGGAGAACACCACCATCATCGACGGGGCCGGCAAGAAGGACGCCATAGAGGCCCGCATCAAGCAGATAAGGGCGCAGATCGAGGAGACGACCTCGGACTATGACAAGGAAAAGCTTCAGGAGAGGCTGGCAAAGCTCGCCGGAGGCGTGGCCGTCATTAACGTAGGGGCCGCGACCGAGACGGAGATGAAGGAAAAGAAGGCAAGGGTCGAGGACGCGCTCCACGCAACGAGGGCCGCGGTTGAAGAGGGCGTGGTTCCGGGCGGCGGAGTAGCCTACATGAGGACGCTTTCCGCTTTGGATAAGTTAAAGCTCGATGGAGACCAGCAGTTCGGCGTAAAGCTTGTGAAGAGGGCCATCGAGGAGCCGCTTCGCCAGATCGCCGGAAACGCCGGGGTCGAAGGTTCCATCGTCGTTGACAAGGTAAAGAACGGCGCTGGCGCGTTCGGCTTCAACGCGGCCACCGAGAACTACGAAGACCTCGTAAAGGCCGGCGTCATAGACCCGACCAAGGTCTCGAGGATAGCGCTTCAAAACGCATCCTCCATATCGTCTCTCATGCTTACGACCGAGTGCATGATAGCGGAAAAGCCAAAGGACGAAAAGGCCCTTGGCGGAATGCCGGGCGGCATGGGCGGCATGGGCGGTATGGGCGGTATGGGCGGCATGGGCGGAATGGACATGATGTAAGTCGGCGCTTCTTACGGCCTGACATGTCGTTTAAGAAAACGGCGGCCCCATGAGTGAGGCCGCCGTTTTCTATTTGTTAACAAGAGGAATAACGAGATGAACCTATCCAATCTTCCAACTGTCTTCAAGATACTCAAACGTGAGTATGCCCGTTTCAAGACCCCGTACGTTACAGAGGTCGCCGCTCAACGGCAAAGAGACCCGTTCAAGGTGCTCATCTCCTGCATCCTGAGCCTGAGGACAAAGGACGCCGTAACGAGGGAGGCGTCCGAGAGGCTTTTCAGCCGGGCCGGTACGCCTCAAGGACTTTTCGCCCTTCCCGCGTCGGAGATAGAACGGCTCATATACCCGGCCGGGTTTTACAGGGTAAAAGCGGTAAACATCAGGGAAATTTCAAAACGGATAATCGCCGAATATGACGGCAAGACGCCGGATACGATAGAGGAGCTTTTGAAGTTAAAAGGCGTCGGCAGAAAGACGGCCAACCTTGTCGTAACAATGGGCTTTGGGAAGCCGGGCATCTGCGTTGACACGCACGTGCACAGGATAACCAACCGCTGGGGGCTGGTGTCAACAGCCACGCCGGATGAGACGGAGACTGCGTTAAGGAAGGCGTTGCCGCCAAGATACTGGATACCGATAAACGACCTCCTTGTGGCCTACGGACAAAACCTTTGTAAACCGGTAAAGCCCTTTTGCAGAAGATGCGGGATATTCACGTATTGCGGCAGAGTAGGGGTGAAGGCGCACAGGTGAGTCGGCGTTCTTTTTGTGTTAGAGTCAATTGCAACGACGGATAAATTCTTGACGTGAAAAAGGATTAGTAGTATAGTATTACAGTAATACTTGAAGATAAGGAGGCGGGAGAATGGGAACTACGGTTAAAATAAGAGAAAAATATCAGGTTACGATACCTGAAGATGTAAGGGCTGAAATACCGTTAAAAGTAGGAGAGCGCGTGGAGGTAATCGTGCGGGGGGATGAAATTATAATCCATCCGGTAATGGAGATACCGAGAAGCCAGAAATGGTTTTGGACAAAGGAATGGCAGGATAAAATCGCGCAATCCATGAAAGATATCGCGGATGGGAAGGTAAAGGTATTTAAGTCGGTAAAAGAGGCAAAAAAACAGTTTGGCGATTAATTAAGCCGCGCCTGATTAATTCACTCATGGAAAGGAGTCATTATATAGGGAATAAGCCTTCGACGAGCAGTATCTCGTAAAGGAACGCATAAAGATAAGGAGGCGCGTAAATCAGATGAAGGCAGATATAATTATAACCGATTCGGCGCAAAAAGAGGTTGCAATGCTTCCTAAAGAAATTCGGACAAAATTTTGGAAGCAAATAGAAAGATTGATTGCTAATCCTTCCTATCCGAGCTTGAGAAACGAAAAATTAAGAGGTACCGACCAGTGGGCGTTTAGTATTACGATGAATTATAGGGCGGTTTGCATCAGATACGAAAAAAGCATAGTTATTGTTGCGGTAGGAACTCATAAGAAAGTTTTGGGCGATTGACAGCAACATCTCTTTTGTAAAGTATGGTACAGTGGAGTCGGGTCGGCACATAACCCAACAGCCCTTGAATTGTCTTAACGGGCGACGGAAAAAGATTTTCCGCCGCCCGAAATTGGTTGTCGGTTAAAGGAGACGGAATATGCCTGAAAAAGTGATTATCTACGGCAAGGACACCTGCCCGTACACGAGCGCGGCGCGTGACGAATATGCGAAAAAGGGTTATGATGTGGAGTACATAAACGTCAAGGCGAGCACCGAGAACATGGAAAAGATGCTCAAAGCAGGCGGCGGGCAACGGACCGTGCCGGTTATCGTCGAGGGAGGTCGGGTGATACACGGCTTCGGCGGCACATGAGGCATCTGAATACGACCGGCAGGTCTGCCGGTCCAAGAGGTCTGAGGATAGTTGCAAGGGTGTGCGCGCTCGTCGCGTTGGTCTGTCTGGCCTCAGCCTGTTCAGGGCCTTTGCAACAGGCCAATCTGAATATACGCGAGCCTTTTCACTCGCCTGGGTTCAGGGGCGTAAAGGCGACCGAGGCGATCGGGCTCCTTACGGCCACTAATAACGACAACGGGCTTGAATACAGAAAGCTCCTTGGCGATTTCGTGGAGGAGTCGATGAAGCGTCAGCGTCCTGGAGTCAGGATAGTCCCGTACTGGCAGACCCTCAACGTCATAAACAGGGAGGGGCTTACCTCGGAATACGCCGTGATGCTCAAGGACTACGCCTCAACCGGCATACTGGAGAAAAAGACGCTGACTAAGCTTGGCGCATCCGTCGGCGTTAAATACTTTGTCCAGCCGAGGATAATCGACTTCAGCCAGAGGGCTTCGATAAGGTTTCAGCCCTTCGGCTTCACCATATTCGTAACGCACGAGTCGCAGATAAAGATATACATCGAGATGTGGGACGCGGTAAGCGGCGAGATAGTATGGATAGGCGTTGCAGAGGGCAACATGGCGACCGAGCACTTCATGGCCAAACCTATACCGTTCGAGCAGGCGGCCAAGACGGTGATAGAGGATCTTACAAAAAAAATGCCTTTGGGAGGGCAGTAATCAATGGAACGCACGCTTTCGATCGTAAAGCCGGACGGAGTAAGGAAGAACATCGTCGGAGAGGTGATAGGCAGGTTTGAAAAGGCGGGGCTTCAAGTCATTGCCCTCAAGATGGCGCATCTTTCAAAGGCCGAGGCCGAGGGCTTTTACGCGGTGCACAGCAAGAGGCCGTTTTTCGGGAGTCTGACAGAGTTTATGTGCTCCGGGCCTGTCGTGCTGATGGCGCTTGAAGGGCCTGACGCGATAAAGAAGGTAAGGGACATGATGGGCGCAACCGACCCTGCCAAGGCGGCCCAAGGCACCATAAGGAAGGACTTCGCCGACTCGATAGAGTCCAACATCGTCCACGGCTCAGACGCACCGGAAACGGCTGGATTTGAGATACCCTATTTTTTCAGCGCGCTTGAGACCATGAGGCGCTGAAACGAAAGAAAGGCTTTGTTAAAAAACATGAGTTCGATTGCGGAGATAAAGGCGCACTACAACTTCACATCAGGCGACGCGGACAACCTTGTCAAACTCAGGGCCGTCATGCAAAGGCGCAGCGATGAGTTTGTGGCCGAGTTCTACACCCATATAAGGCGCTTTGCCAATACCGACAAGTTCCTCAAGGATGAGACGACCGTAAAAAAGCATCAGGACGCTTTGAAGATGTGGTTTGCCGGACTGTTTTCCGGGGACTACGGAGAGCGCTATTTTGTCGAGCTTGAGAAGGTAGGCGCGGCGCATGTCAAGATAAACCTGCCGGCGCATTATGTTAACGCCTCGGTCCATTTTGTCAGGCTCTACGCCGTTAGCGTGATAAATAAGGAGGTCATTGCCTCGGATGAGAGCGCCTACATGCAACGCTCGCTTGAAAAGATATTGGACATCAACCTCGACGTATTTACAAGCTCATACATAGCCGAGGAGGAGAAGGTCTTTTTGTCGTCCAAGGTGGAATCAACCCTCATACAGATGGCCAACAGGTTTTCCCACGGCCTTAACATCATACTCGTATTGGGACTTGTCGTTCTCGGCGCCATTACCATAGTTCTTATCGGTTACGACCTTTTGCATATACTAGACGGCGATCTGGAAAAAGGGCTTCTCGCCACGCTCGGCGGTCTTCTTATGTTGTGGCTCGTCATCGAGTTGATGGACACGGAGATAAAACACCTCAAGGGCGGCAAGTTCGCCATAAAGGTGTTCATCAGCGTTGCGCTCGTTGCGTTCATCAGGAAGATACTCATCATGTCGCTCAAGAGCGGCGAGACGCAGGCGCAGCTCTCCCTCATCGCGGCCATTGCCGTCCTCGGCGGCGTCTATTGGCTGGTGTCGAAGGTAAAGGATTGATGGGGCAAGCCGGAATATTACGCCAGGTTGCCTTGAAAAACCTTAGAGACATGACATATCAGGAGATGCTTGCCGATGTTAACGCCCTTGGGGAGAAACCCTACAGGGCGTCTCAAGTTTACTCATGGGTATTTCACAGGGGCGCAACCGACATCTCCGAGATGACCGACGTGTCCAAGACTCTGCGCTCGAAACTCTCCGGGATATTTTATATCGGCGGCGTAAACGTTGAGAACGTGCGGACCTCCAGCGACGGCACGATCAAGTTTCTCTCAAGGCTTGAAGACGGCCTGACCATAGAGTCCGTTCTCATACCTGAGGCCGGGCGGCTCACGCTGTGTGTATCCACGCAGGCCGGATGCGCCATGGGGTGCGTCTTTTGTTTGACCGGCTCAGGCGGCCTTGATAGAAACCTTACGATGGCCGAGATGGCAGGGCAGGTCTTTGCGGCTAAGTTGCTCATCAAGCCGGACGAGCGTATCACCAACGCCGTGCTCATGGGCATGGGAGAGCCGCTTGCCAACTACGATAATGTCTCAAGATTCCTTTCAACGCTTGTCGACCCGGCCGGTTTTGGTCTGTCGCACAACAAGGTTACGGTATCCACGGCCGGGCTTGTTCCGGGCATAAGGCGGCTCGGACAAGAGACAAAGGTCAACCTTGCCGTGTCGCTCAACGCCGTTGACGACGCCACGAGAGAGCGCATCATGCCGATAAACAGGCGCTGGCCCATAGAGGCGCTTATGCGGGCCATGAGAGAGTTTTGCGCTCACGGCAAAAGGCATGTAACCATCGAATACGTGCTTCTCAAGAATGTCAACGATTCGCCTCGTGAGGCGATGCAGCTTGCCGCGCTTCTCAAGGGTTTGCCGTGCAAGGTAAACCTCATACCGTTCAACGAGTTTGACTCCTCGCGTTTTCAGAGCGCGACCCCTGAGAGGGTGAGCCTTTTTCATAAGATTCTAATGGACGCGGGACAGGCGGTATTCGTAAGGAGCAGTAAAGGCGTTGACATCCTTGCGGCCTGCGGACAGTTGAGGGGGGAGAAGTCTGTTCTATAGGACAAGTCATGCGCTTTGTGTATAATGAAATAGTTTTTGTTATACACAAACCGATTAATGGCTATTTGACGATACACAAAGCGAGCGATACATTCGAGAATACTTAGGTTTCCTAATGAACCTCTGATTAATTTTTATTTTGTCATTGATTAGGGTTAATAATCCATATCTCAAGGAGCACAGCTGAGCGGGCTTAGCAAGCCAGAGTGACAAAAATTGTTACTTAACAAAATTAAGTAACTCGCGCAAAAGCCGCTGGGATTGTCCCACTAACGGCGGCGCACGTTGTTCTTATTAGAGGAGCAGAAGGCAACGTAATGATATCCTCGTTTCCTGTTTTAGTGGACAAGCCGCGCACCTTGTGTATAATGAAATCGTTTTAGTTAGACACAAGCCAATCAATGGCTATTTGACGATACACAAAGCGAGCGATATTTGAGATGAAGCCTTATGTTCTACAAAAACTTCCGTTAAAAGAAGTGAACTGGGAGTTGCTGATCCCGTTGATCGGAAAGGCAAATCGAGCCATTGCCTATTATGATGGCGTGCTTAACGGTGTACCTGATCCCGCTATTTTACTCTCTCCGTTGACGACGCAGGAGGGCGTGCTTTCTTCGAAAATGGAAGGTACGCAGGCAACCCTTGGGGAGGTGCTTAAGTTTGAGGCCGGCGAGGAACAGAAGCAGGAATCCAAAAAGCTTGATATAAATGAGATACTCAATTACCGTAAGGCGCTCTACCACGCCGAGGAGGAGTTGAAAACCCGTCCTTTCAGTCTGAACCTCCTCAAGGAGCTGCACGACATACTTCTTGACAGCGTACGCGGCAGGGATAAAGGGCGTGGGCAGTTCCGTACGACTCAGAATTATATCGGACGACTTGGAACGCCGATAGAGCAGGCGGATTTCGTGCCTCCTGATCCCATGTTCCTTATAGAACATCTTGACAATTGGGAGAAGTACTACCATGCCGACAGGCCAGATCCTCTTGTTCAGCTTGCGATAGTTCATGCCCAGTTCGAGATAATCCACCCTTTTAACGATGGCAACGGCAGGCTTGGGCGCATCCTCGTCCCCATATTTTTATATGAAAAGAAGCTGCTTTCACGTCCGATGTTTTATCTTTCCGGTTATTTTGAAGAGCACAGGGACGAGTATATTTCAAGACTCCGCGCCATCGGCAAGGAGGATGACGCTTGGGACCAATGGATAAGATTTTTTCTGAAGGCCATTGACGAACAGTCGCACGCAAACGCCGATAAAGCGCAGTCCATCATGGCGCTGTATAAAGGGCTCAAAGCGCGCGTTATTGAACTTACACATTCGCGGTACGCCGTTCCGATTCTCGATCAGATGTTTGAGCGGCCTATTTTCACGAGCGCGCAATTAGTATTCTCAAGCGACGCAAAACCGGGACGCGCCACCATCACCAATTTTTTCCGCCCGCTGATTAAGGCCGGTATTCTCGACGTTGCAATGGAAGGCAGCGGACGTCGTCCGAGAATATTGGTTCTTTCGGAACTCATGGATATTTGCGAAAGCAAAAAGACGCCTCTAAGATAAACGGTAAATAAAGAGATTGACCCTAACCGGCCGTTAATGATAAAAAATACCGTTATCTTGCGTGATTGACAAATAGAGGAGATAAAGCAATGAAGGTCGTCGGCGTTATCGGTGGAAGCGGCTTATATGAGATGGAGGGGCTCAAAAAGGTAAAGGCGATAAAGGTCTCGACGCCCTTTGGAAAACCGTCGGACGAGTATATCACCGGAATGCTCGGGGACGTGAAGATGGTCTTTTTGCCGCGCCACGGCAGGGGCCACCGCCTCACGCCGTCCGAGGTGAATTATCGCGCCAATATCTACGGCATGAAAAAACTCGGGGTCGAGTGGATAATATCGGTCTCGGCCGTTGGCAGCATGAAGGAGAAGATAGCCCCGGGGCACATCGTCATAGTGGATCAGTTCTTTGACAGGACAAAGGCAAGGGCGTCCACCTTCTACGGCAACGGGGTTGTGGGTCACGTCGAGTTCGGCGACCCGGTGTGCGGATGTCTCTCAGGCGTGCTTTACGACTCGGCCGTTAAGTCCGGCGCAATTGTTCACAAGGGCGGCACCTACGTCTGCATAGAAGGCCCGCAGTTTTCAACCAGGGCCGAGTCCAACATATACAGGTCATGGGGCGTTGACGTGATAGGCATGACCAACATACCTGAGGCCAAGCTTGCGCGGGAGGCCGAGATATGCTACGCGACGCTGGCGCTTTCAACGGACTACGACTGCTGGCACACGACCGAAGAGAGCGTAACCGTTGACATGATAATAGCGACGCTCAAGGCCAACGTCGCAATGGCAAAGGAGATAATCAGGCACGCGGCGCCTGTGATATCCGCTGAGCGCGCTTGTAAGTGCGCCTCGGCCATGAAGTACGCCACCATAACGGACCGGAAGAAGATACCGGCAAAGACGAAAAAGGATTTGAAGCTGCTGCTCGGCAAATATCTTTCTTAAAGGAGGGATACCATAATGACAGGCAAGATCATAACGGGTTTCCTTATCGTCATCTTTTCTGCGACCTTTGCCGTTGCCCACCCCGGGGAGCTTGATGGCTGCGGCGGGCATAAGGGGCCGGGAGAAGCGCCCTACCATGTGCACAAGATGGCCATGCACTGCGCCTGCAACCCTAAGGCTAAGGATTGCAAGGGTTTCGATTTCAGGAAGGGGAAAAAGGCCGACGGCCCGCCTCCCGAACTGGTCAGCCCGCATAAGCCGGTCAAGCCGC
>JACRCE010000006.1 GCA_016213015.1 Deltaproteobacteria bacterium
CATGATCCAGCGGGTATACGAGCGGGCTACAAAGGCGCGTCTCGTGAGCGCGGTTGCCGTGGCAACCGATGACGAGCGGATATATAAGGCCGTTTTGGGCTTCGGCGGCACAGCGGTGATGACGAGCGTTGCTCACCAATCGGGCACGGACAGGGTGAGCGAGGCGGTCTCCATCCTCGGCCTCGGCAACGCGGTCGATGTCGTCGTCAATATGCAGGGCGATGAGCCGCTTATCGAACCAGCGGCCATTGACGCGGCAATCGCGCCGCTTATTGCCGATGAGACTATACAGGTCTCAACGCTTAAAACAAGGATATCGTCGCAGGAAGATTACAACAACCCGAACGTCGTCAAGGTGGTATGCGACTCAAGCGGCTATGCGTTGTATTTTTCAAGGAGCCAAGTGCCTTACGCCAGAAATCCCTGCGTCATATATAAGCACATCGGGCTTTACGTCTACAGGAGGGGGTTTCTTGAGCGGTTTCATTCCATTCAGCCTTCGTTGCTTGAGGAGGCCGAGGGCCTTGAACAGCTCAGGGCGCTTGAGGCCGGCGTTAGGATCAAGGTGGTCGAGACGCAATATTGCCCTGTGTCGGTAGACACGCCTGAAGACCTTGAAAAGGTCAGGGGAATCTTCAAGTCTTAACACGTGAGGCATCGAAAGGACGCATATCGCGGTTAAAGCGCAAGGACGCCGCCGCCAACATCCAATGACCGAACAAAGACCGATAAAGACCAAGTTCATATTCGTTACCGGCGGCGTCGTCTCTTCCCTTGGCAAGGGGCTTGCCAGCGCGTCCATCGGCGCCCTGCTCGAATCAAGGGGGCTTACCATAACCCATCAGAAGCTCGACCCGTATATAAACGTGGACCCGGGCACCATGAGTCCTTTTCAGCACGGCGAGGTCTTTGTTACCGACGACGGGGCAGAGACCGACTTGGACCTCGGACACTATGAGCGGTTTACTACGGCGCGAATGACCAGGCGCAACAACTTCACCACCGGACAGGTCTACGACTCCATCATCACGAAGGAGAGGCGGGGAGATTATCTCGGCTGCACTGTTCAGGTGGTGCCGCACGTAACCGACGAGATAAAGGGCAAGATACTTGCCCTTGCCGACAAGATTGACGTGGCTATCATCGAAATAGGCGGAACCGTGGGCGACATAGAGAGCCTGCCCTTTCTCGAGGCCATACGGCAGTTGAGATTCGACCTTGGAAGGGAGAACGTGGTCTACGTTCACCTGACGCTCCTGCCGTATATCGCGACGGCGCACGAGATAAAGACCAAGCCCACCCAGCACAGCGTCAACAAACTGAGGGAGATCGGCATCCAGCCGGACATACTCCTTTGCAGGTCGGACAGGGCGTTGAGCGTTGACCTGAAAAACAAGATAGCGCTTTTTTGCAACGTGGAGAGGGACGCCGTCATATCCGCCGAGGACGTGAACTGCATCTACGAGGTGCCGCTCGTGTTCCACCGCGAAGGGCTTGACGACAAGCTCGTAAAACTCCTCAACATCTGGACGCGCTCCCCCAAGCTCGACGCATGGGAGGCGCTGGTAAGGAAGACCAACAACGTTAAGGCCGAGGTTACGATAGGCATAATCGGCAAGTACGTCAATCTTCAGGATTCGTACAAGAGCCTGCATGAGGCGCTTACCCACGGCGGCGTTGCCAACGACTGCCGGGTAAACCTCATATATATAGACTCCGAAGAGGTCGAGAAAAAGGGGGCGGCCTCCCTCTTGAAGGCGCTCGACGGCGTTTTAGTCCCGGGCGGCTTCGGCAACAGGGGCGTTGAAGGCAAGATATCCGCCATAAGGTTTGCTCGGGAAAACAAGATTCCGTTCTTCGGCATCTGTCTTGGGATGCAGGTCGCCATAATAGAGATAGCAAGGGATCTCGGCGGCTTGAAGGACGCCAATTCCACTGAATTCGTCCAGGATACCGCGCATCCGGTGGTGGATATAATGGATACTCAGCGGGCGATAAACGCAAAGGGCGGCACCATGCGGCTTGGCGCATACCCGTGCGCCGTTAAAAAAGGCTCAAGGGCTTATACGGCTTACGGCACGAGCGACATAAGCGAGCGGCATAGGCACCGCTACGAGGTGAACAACGCTTATAGGAAGGCTCTTGAGGCGGTCGGCGTGGAGTTCAGCGGGTGCGCCCCGGACGATTCTCTCGTCGAGATAATGGAATTCAAACCCCACCCGTGGTTCGTTGCCTGTCAGTTCCATCCTGAGTTCAAGAGCGCTCCGATGAAGGCGCATCCGCTTTTCAAGGGTTTCATAAAGGCCGTGCTGGCGGGTAAGAAACAGGCCGCCCAGCCAAAGGCAAAGAAGAAGCGATAATGAAGCAAATCAAAGTCAACGATATAACCATAGGGGGCGATGCCCCCCTGTTTTTTATCATGGGGCCGTGCGTCATAGAGAGCGAGAAGGCGGCGCTTTCAACGCTCGAAGACCTTTTGAAGATAACCGGGGCGCTCAATGTCCCGTTTGTGTTCAAGTCCTCTTACGACAAGGCCAACAGGACGTCGGTAAAATCTTTTAGGGGGCCGGGCTTGAAAGAGGGCTTGCGGATACTAAAAAAGGCAAAGGACGTCTTCAAGGTGAGCGTGCTCACGGACGTGCACTGCACACATGACGTGGGCGCGGTTGCCGAGGTCTGCGACGTGCTTCAGATACCGGCCTATCTTTGCAGGCAGACCGATCTCATCGTTTCAGCGGCAAAGACCGGCGCTGTCGTGAACATTAAAAAGGGGCAGTTCCTCTCGCCGCAGGACATGCGCCACTCGGTCGGCAAGGCATTGTCCACAGGGAATGAAAAGGTGTTCGTTACGGAGCGGGGCACGAGCTTCGGGTACAACAATCTGGTGGTTGACTTCAGGGGCCTGCCGATCATGCGCTCGTCCGAATGGGGCGCGCCGGTAGTGTTTGACGCGACACACAGTGTCCAGTCGCCGGGAGGGGGCGGAGAATGTTCAGGCGGGGACAGGGACATGGCGAGGCATCTTGCAAGCGCCGCAGTTGCCGTGGGCGTTGACGGCATATTCATGGAGGTGCATCAGGAGCCTGACAAGGCGCTTTGCGACGGGCCAAACTCCGTTGCAATCAAAGACCTACCGGACATTCTGGCGCGGCTCATCGCCATTGACCGATTGGTGAAGGCCGAAAGGACATGAGTAAAGGCTTTTCATATGTATTGGAAGACGATAAGATAGTTGCATATATGAAACTATCGACCGAGGACAAGCTCAACTGGCTTGAAGAGATCAACCGGTTCAACAGGATGTTCCTGACGGACAAGGAGCGGGAGATAAGCAGGAGGTTGATGCAAGGGGAGCATTCAATAGAAGACCATGAAAAAAGATAGATCATTGTCAATCGCTGCCCGCGTCCTTGAGATAGAGGCTCAAGCCATAAAGACCCTCGTAAAGAGGCTTGACAGGAATTTTTCAGCGGCCATCGAACTCATACTCAACGCGACCGGCAAGGTCGTTGTTACCGGCATGGGCAAGAGCGGCATCATCTGCCAGAAGATCGCCTCCACGCTCGCCTCCACGGGTACGCCGTCGTTTTTTCTTCACCCGGCAGAGGGGATGCACGGGGATCTCGGCATGATAATGAGAAACGACGTGCTCCTTGCCGTGTCCAACTCAGGCTCCACGGACGAGCTTATAAGGATAATACCGTCCGTCAAACGCCTTGGTCTGAAGATGATAGCAATGACCGGTAAGAAGAACTCTCCCCTTGCCAAATACGCGGACGTAACCCTTGACGTGGGCGTCGGCGAGGAGGCCTGCCCGCTTGGGCTTGCGCCCACGGCCTCGACCACGGCCACCCTTGCGATGGGGGACGCCCTGGCCGTCGCGCTTCTCGAGCGCAGGGGATTCAAGGCAGAGGACTTTGCCGCGCTGCATCCGGCAGGGAATCTCGGCAGACAACTTATGAAGGTCAAAGACCTCATGCACACGGGCGAGGCGCTTCCATGCGTGGCGATTGGAGCAACCATGAGGGAGGCCATCATGGAGATGACGGCCAAGCGCATGGGCGTAACCGGCGTTTTTAAGGGCAACCGCCTTGCCGGCGTCATAACCGATGGGGACTTGAGAAGGGCGCTCGAGACCGGCGCGGACGTCGTCCATAAGACCGTTGACGAGGTGATGACGAAAAAGCCGAGGGTCATTTTTGCCGACGCGCTCGCCGGGGAGGCGCTTCGCGTGATGGAGGAGCGCGCCATAACCGTGCTGTTCGTCGAGGACGAGAAGAGAAAGACCGTCGGGGTGATACACATGCACGACCTCGTGAAGGCAGGGGTGGTCTGAAGACCGTGAGCCGTGACCGTGAACCGTGGCCGTAAAGGATTTTTCTTTTACACGGCCACGAACACGGTGCACGGTAGTTACACGGCCTTATTGCCGCATTCGGAACGCGGAATAATATTTTTCAGAGGAAGATATAAAATGCTTGACAGGGTTTTGAATCTTCGATATAAGTATACGAAACTTTCATAAAGAGACGGGCTTCAGATGCGGCAAAAGGCCGCTGACGCGGGTTGAGAGAGATGAGCGCTATGTGCCGGCTGCATGCATCACCAGTAGAACAACGACGTTCTTGACTTTGCGTGGCAACAACGGTGTGAAATAATACCTTAATACCAAGGAGGAGGAGGAGCGGATGAAGAGACTGTTATTGTCGGTTTTTGCGGCGGCTTTAACGACCGCGTGGGCAGTGCCCTCGACAGCGGCGGACTTTACGTTTGGGGGGGAGTACAGGCTGAGGACGGAATACAGGGAAGACATGGACTTCAATAAGAACGTCGTTGATGGCTCGGACTTCTGGATGCAGAGGGTAAGGCTGACCGCCAACGCCAAGGCCACTGAAGACACCACGGTCAAGATAACCCTGCAGGATACGAGGATGTGGGGCGCGACCACTAACGCCGGCGGCGGGCCTCAGCTTACGGATAACGGGGCCACGAATACGTTCACAACGGCCTCGCAGGGTGCCCCTGGAAGCAGCAACTCGACGGATCTGCACGAATCATACCTGAACGTCGCAAAGCTCTTTGACAGCAACATGTCCGTAAGGCTTGGCCGTCAGGAGCTTGCTTATGGAGACCAGAGGCTTATCGGACACTTCGGCTGGTCCAACAACGGCAGGAGCTTCGACGCGATAAAGTTCACGCACGCGGGCGACGTGGCCAACGTGGACCTCTTCTACTCGAAGATAACAGAGGCCAACATCACCAACACGGATCAGGAGTTCAGCGGCATATACGCCTCGAGCGCCAAGCTCCTTCCGGGACACACGCTTGACGTCTACGCCTTGACGCTCAGGGACCATGCCAAGGGCGGTACGCCGTTCGGCTGGGGCGCAACCCTCGGCAACACTACGGTTGAGGGCACGCCTGACAAGACTCAGGTGCTCAACACCTACGGCGTAAGGGTAAAGGGCGCAACGGCCGGGATTGACTACACCGCGGAACTGCCCGTGCAGAGAGGCTCGATATCCACAAGGGTCGTAAACGGCGCGGGGACAAACACGGCCCAAACACACAACTACAGAATCAAGGCATCGGCCTTCGCATTGAAGGTCGGCTACAACGTACCTGCGGCTGCAAAGCTCAGGATCGGCTTCGAGTATGACCGCGCATCAGGCGACAAGAGCGGCAACTACGCCAATGGCAATACCAGAGCGCCACGCAAGGACGAGACCATCAACACCTTCTTCAACCTGTTCCCAACGAACCACGACAAGCTCGGCTTGATGGATCAGCAGGCATGGAGGAACGTAAGGGCGTGGAACCTCAACGCCAGCCTCTCTCCGATGGACAAGGTGTCGTTGCTTGCCTCCTACTGGAAGTTCAAACTCGACTCGCGTTATGACGCATGGTATGGCGCGGCTAGCTGGAACACCAACCCGGCTGGCATCAGGGCGGCAAACACCGAGACTACCGCGCGCGGTGCATCTGATGACATAGGCAGAGAGATTGACCTCATAGCAAACTATAAGTACAACAGCTCTGTTACGCTCGAGCTTGGCGCGGCTCGGTTCCTGCCGGGTAAGTTCGTAAAGAACAAGATCGAAACGTCCTACATAACCGACAAGGACACCAAGCCGCAGGACTGGGCGTACTTCAGCGTAACGTCTGCGTTCTAAGCATCATCGGTGTGATGTTTAATGAGAAAAGGCGGGACATCATGTCCCGCCTTTTTTTATGAGCCGCGTGTGTTTCTCATGTGACTTTGGTTACGGACTATCAGGCTGTCAGGGTGCTAAAAGGGAGATGTAATGTGGTGCGGAAAAATCTGAAAAGCGGTTATCAGTTAACGGTTAACGGTGAAGGTAAAGGAATAATTGTCCTTAAACTTATGGAAGCTCTGATTAATTCTCTTTTCTGTCATTGCGAGCCGCGCTTTTGCGGCGAAGCAATCTCAAGCCCTTTGCCTTCCTTGAAGACGGGATTGCTTCGGCTTCGCTTCGCAATGACGGGTCGGTGAATTAATCAGAGCTTCCATATAACCGGTAATCTCTGTAGGTAAAATGCCTTGACATTACGCTGTCGTATATGATAGAAAATACCGGACTCAAGTAAATTAGTCGTTTTGCCGATATGATGTTGTATTTTATATAATCCTGCTCAAGGAGTTGCCGGGTTGGACAAGCGCTTCCTTACATTCTTTATCTTGACCAGCGACGCCTCCAAGGCAAGGCAGTTCAAGGCCACGGTCAAGAGGCTCAAGATAGCGGGCGTTGTTGCCGCTGTTCTGGCGCTAATCTTTGCCGTTATCCTCGTTGACTATTCGAGGCTAAAGTACAACACCTCCGAATTGTATAGCTTGCGCAAGGAAAACGCCGCGCAAAAGATTATCCTGCAAGACCTTTCGGCAAAGACCGGCGCGCTTGAGACGCGGCTTGCCAATCTCAGCATATTCGACAGAAAACTCCGCATCCTTGCAAATATCGAAAACCCGAGGAATCAGGCTGGAGCGCATCAGGATCAAGTGATGGGCATCGGCGGCGCGTCTTCCGACGACGATACCAACGTCAGGTCAACCGGCGCAAAGACCGCGGAACTCGTAAACCGTATGCGCTCCGATCTGAAGGAGCTTGACAGCAGGGCAACGCAACAGGAAAAGAGTTTTACCGAGCTTCAGGGAGAACTCGTCAACAAGTCGTCCATGCTTGCCTCTACCCCGTCCATCCTTCCCGCGCGCGGATGGATAACCTCGGGCTTCGGCGAGCGCACCTCGCCTTTTACCGGTTTTACGCAGATGCACAACGGGCTTGACATAGCGAACGAGTCTGGCACGCCGGTCATCGCTCCGGCCAACGGGATCGTGGCGCAGGCGGGCAGGGAAGACGAGCTTGGCAAGGCCGTGGTCATATCGCACGGCTACGGGCTGAAGACGACCTTCGGACACATGTCAGAGTTATACGTGCGCACGGGGCAGAGGGTAAGGCGCGGGGACAAGATAGGCGCCATCGGTTCGACAGGACGTTCGACAGGCCCGCATCTTCATTATCAGGTATCGGTAAACGGCGTAACCGTGAATCCGGTAAAGTATATCCTGAACTGAGAAGTCCGTTGCAATATGCAACGTTCAAACCCCCTGCCGGAATATCCGGCAGGGGGTTTTTTATCGGCCACATAAAAAATCCCCTAACAAGGGGGGATTAAGGGGGGTGTATTTACGCCTTACTATAACCCCACCCAGCCTCTCCTTGAAAAAGAGACCTTTGCATAAGTCAAAAAGTAAAGGTCGCACGTGTCATTCTCGCTCCGCGAAGCAATATAGTCTCTTTGTAAATCAGCGAGTTACGAGATTGCCACGTCGCAAGAAACCGCTCCTCGCAATGACAAGCACGTTCTTTATTGCGGTTATGCAAAGGTCTCCTTGAAAAAAGGGGAGGAGTTTTTTTCTCCCGCATCTTTCAACCTACGTCGGCAAAAACCTCGACTCTATCCACCTGCGGAGCAGTCCGAGCGGCTTGCCCTTGATGCTTGCGTGCACCCATGTATAGTAGGAGTCAAGACTCTCGTCCCCCCTTATGACGTCATAAAACCTTCTCATTATGTCAGGCTCTTTTTCGAGGATGTTATACCAGAGCCTTGGATGGGTATAGACCAGATCAGAGAGCTTGCCGGCGGCCTTGAACTCAGGGTAGAGTTCCTTCTCAATCCATGCTTGATAATTGCTCAGGTCGCTTGTGCCCCGCCTTACGCACGATATTACGGCCTGAGCCGCGGCCTTGCCGGTAAGCGCGGCGTAGTAGATGCCTTCTCCGAGGAACGGGTCGACCAGGTGGCCGGTGTCACCGGCAAGAAGCACCCTGCCTTTTACGGTATGCGGCGAGTCCGTGTAGTGTGTCGGCACCATCCACCCGTCGCGCCCGCGTATCTCCAAATCTTTGAGCAGTTCGTGGCGCGATACGAACTCGTTAAAATATTTTTTGATGTCTCTGCCGATCCTTGCCGTGTCCGCGGCAACGCCTATGGACAGGCTCTCCTTCTTAGGGAATATCCAGCCGTAACCGAACGGGATGGAGCCGAACTCGGCAATGACCTTGTTGTCAAGTCTTTTAAGAGTCGAAGGTTCGCAAGGTATCTCGGAGGTGATGGATACTGCGGATTCCTTTGGGTTGAAGCCGAAGTAATCCCTGCCTACAACGCCTGATGCGCCGTCGGCGCCGATGAGAAAGGCCGCTTCAAGCCCCCTCCCGTCGTCGCATCGCACTGTAACCCGCGCGTGGTCGTCGGAAAGTGCGCTCACCCTGAGACCCTGGATTATTTGAGCGCCGACTGCCTCGGCCTTTTTTACGAGGAAGTGATCGAAAGAGTCCCTCATGACGTTGAAGCCGATAGGCTTGTCTGATATGATGTCAACCGGCCGTGAGTGCTTGTAGGTAAAACAGATGCCTGAGACGGTATGCTCGACGGTCGCGGAGATGTCGAAGTCCAGAACGCGAGCAATCTTCGCGGACACGCACCCTCCGCAGGACTTGTACCTTGGAAAACGCGCCTTGTCCACGGCGAGCACTGAAAGACCGGCTGAGGCAAGATAATAGGCCGCAGTAGAACCCGCAGGCCCCAATCCTACGACTATCGCGTCATACATCGGCGTCAGTCAAGCTCCTTTTCAACGCTGTATTCAATCTGCCCGGCCCAAAATCCGGTTCTCATAAGCGATTCGCTTTCCCAACGAAGTATCTTGAGATGACCCTTCTCCATTTCAAGGAGTTTCGTGAGTATGACCTTCTCGCCAGGGGTCGTTGCATCCTTGAGCATCATGGAGTAGAACTCTGTGGCCGCCTCCTCGATCTCCATGCCGATCCTCAGGGCATTCAAGTCCGTCTGATTCTTTTTTAGCCTTTCGACGAGCGCGTCCTGCCCTGGGTATATGGGGAGAGACCCGGAGTCGAGCGTCCCGCCTACCCTTATCGCGTCGTCAAAGGCAACCCACGCCTTGCCGGACCTTGCCGTCTCGCTTATCCCGTGAACGACCTTTATGTGTTCAAGCTCTTCCTTGGCAAGGTGCGCGAATATGTTTCTGCCCTTCTCGTCCGCAACCGTAGCCGCCGCCTCGCTGTAGAATCTATACCCGGCTATCTCGGTCTTGAAGGCGGTCTCAAGTCTTTCCACTGTCTTTATGTCCGATGCCATGCGCCCCCCTTAATGGAAAAATATCAGGCCGACGGTCTATCTCCTGCCGGTATCCGTCCTGCCGGCCTTGTCAACCTCGTGCTTATGCTCAAGCGCCTCGCCGCGAATCTTGTCCTCGCAGGCATGGCAGATGGTCGCATCCGACGCTCTGCCGCATATCGAGCAGACGTGCTTTTTTTCCTTTTCCTTGCCCTTGTTCTTGTCTTCCGCCATGACGGTGTACCCCCTTGATATTTGCTTGTGGTTTTACAGAGGCGACGATTTTTTTCACCTCGCCCCTTCAGGCGGTCTTATATAACGCCTCTTTCATATCCTTGAATGAAAACCCGGCCAGATGAGGCCTCGGATTCACGCCTTTGTGCTGTACGAGCACCTTGAAGGTGTCGCCCATGCCGCCGGGCATTATCAGTTCTTTTATCAACTGATTGTGCCTTATCTTGGCGTAATTTTCAAGATTTACGTCCTCAGGGGCAAGGGCCGCGTCCAGTATCCCGAGACCGAGAAGAAAGTTTTTCTGCGTCGTGAATCCGGTAACCTCAAGACCAACGGAGGCGCCGGCCCTCGCCAGAGCCGTGAAGTCCACGAATGACGTTATGTCCTGGCCGCCGACGTGCTGATATGGATTGTCGTTCATCTTGTGCTTGTGGTGGCAATGAAGCGTGCCGCCTCGTCTTTCATGCGCGTAAAGCTCCCTTGCAGGGAGGCCGTAGTCAACCGTTGCGATAAAGCCCCTTTGCATCAAGCCGGATGCGGCCCTGAGCCAGTCAATGGCAATAAGGTTCACCTCGGCCCTCTGGCCGTTGGCGAGCGTTATGCCGGAATCCCTGAAGTATTTTTCGAGCGCGGGCGTTGACGGCTCCATGAGCACCTCCCTGAATGAGTGGCCGTCATGGTCGACGTGCACCTCTAAAAACATGCCGTTATTGTATTCAACTATATGAACTGGGAAGCTGTCCACCAGCTCGTTCGACACTATCATGGCGTTTTCAACCGGGGTAAGCTCCTTGATGCTCTCATGCCATGAGACGCCCTCCATTGAAACCTTGTGGCCGCGCGGATTGCGTTCGACGAGCCTTGTCTTCATGATCCTGCGAAGCGCCGGATTGATGCGGGCAATGGCGTCGAGCGCCCCGATGGAAAGCCATCCCCTGCCCGCCCCGGCCTCGATAAGCTCAAAGTCCGACGGGCGGCCAAGTATGCGCCAGACCTCCTCCACCTGTTTGGCGATCGTCCGCGAGAAGACGGGACTTACGTCTATGCTCGTTATGTAGTCGCCGGAGGCCCCCCAGCGCGGGACAGAGGAGGCGTAGTACCCGCCATCATGCCAGTACAGGGCAAGCCCCATGAACTCCGCAAAGGTCATCGGGCCGTTTGCCGCCATGCGCCGCGCCATCTCGGAGTGCGCCCCGGGCCGGACGATGCGCGGCCTGCCGGCCTTTTCGGATGTCATGCCTGAGGAGTAAGCCTGCAAATCGGACGAATTCATATCGTTCATGTCAACATGCTCTCCAAGATTGCCATTGAGTAATCGGTCAGGCTCTCGAAACCTCTACAAACGCCTCTGCCGGGGCATAACATACCGGGCACACGTCCGGCGGCGCGTCCCCTTCATGCACGTAACCGCATTCCTTGCAAACCCATTTCTTTTTCAAGCCGCTACTTCCTTGTTCCGAGGGTCGTTTCCCACGTGTCGGCATGGCCCTCTTCCTGCGTGAGTATGCCCTCGAGCATGAGCCTCGTGGTCGAGTCTCCGAGCGTGGCAACGAGCTTTATATGCTCCTTATAACGCGCTATGGCCTCGTTCTCCGAGGCGAGGTCTTCCTTTATCATCTCCTTCATCTCTCCGCCTCTTTTTACGGACGCGGCTTTTTGCACCGGAATCCCGCCGAGGTAGACGATCCGTTCCGCAAGAAGTTCCGCGTGTTTCATCTCGTCGAGCGCGGTCTTCTTGAATATGTCTATTACCGCCGGGCTCTCAATCCCTTCGGCTTCGTAATGGTGTCCCATATATTGCAGTATAGCCGCAAGCTCGAACGACCTGTCTATGTTCAGCGCGTCTATTATCTTTTTCTTGTCGTCGTCGGTCTTTGTCATCTCTTTCTCCTTTTTATGTTTATTGAACGCCATGCTTAAAGGCGCGCATACGATTATACCATAAACCGGATGAGCGCGATCTTTAAGTCATGCTAAAGATACGTGACAGCTAACCGTGAAGGTCACCCTGATAAGTGGATTTAGCTGGCTGAACCTTTTACGGTTACGGACAACGGTTACGGTCTTTTTCGGCCTGCCTTTTTTTCAAAAAAGGCAGGTTGCATTGCCGATAGGAATGTGCTAATTGTATAAAATAAACGCGGGATTGTAAACAATATCATGTCAGGCGTTGAGCGCATGGAAAGGAAGCCGCAAAACAATGGGCGTCGTAAGAGATGAACTTTCCAACATGTTCATCAAGATAATGGCCGGCACAGTAACAAGGGAGGAGGGCACCATGCTCATCAACTCCCTTGCCAAGGAGAGCTACGAAGAGACCATGAAGGAGTTGTGTTTTCTCATAGACACGCCTCCTCCCGGAGTTTTTTCAAAGACCATACTGCACACGATAGCGCTTACGAGAAATAAGGCATTCCAGAATATAATGATATCGAGCCTTGAGCATAAGAACGCCGGGGTTTCGATATTGGCCGCCGAGGAACTCGGCAAGTTGAAGACCGCGGACGCAAAAGAGGTGCTGATAGCGCATCTGAACAACGAGGTCTATCATGTGAGGCAAGCATCCGCCGCGGCGCTTGCCGCTGGTTTTCTTGACGGCATGGAGATACTGAGAAAGCATGTGATGATGCACTCCGAGCCGTACTACAGGGCAACGTCGGCGTATGCGCTTTTGAAGGCCGGAAGGCAGGGCGTTGAAATACTGGTCGGCATACTGAATTCCGGCGCTCAGGGCGCGGTTTGCTCCGTTGCCGGCGCGCTCGCGTCTTCGGTGCCGTCGCTTGAGGACAAGGACATCCCTAAGATATTCGAATCGCTCATGAGCGCCGGGGATAAGAAAGAGACGCAGGCGGTAGTGGATATCTTAAAGCTTATAGCCGTTCTGCGCGGGAGGGTCAAGGGGTATGAGCGCTACGTGGAGGCGTTCGTGGATTCTCCGTATGAGCTTGTGAGGAAAGAGGCAACCAACACGCTCAACAAACTGTCCGTATCGTAAGGCCGAAGGAATATAAGAATGCCAATAATCAGCAGTTTTCTCGGTATTGTAATCACAATGTACTGGGACGATCATTCGCCGCTAAATATGGAGGGTATGAGATAACGGTAAATATAAATAATGGTGTAATCGAAGGCAACTTCCCCAAAAGAGCGCTTCGCCACGTATTGGAGTGGTATGAACTTCATAAAGATGAGTTGATGGAAGACTGGGAACTTTGCAGGAAACAAGAACAACCCAAACCAATAGAACCATTGGAGTAAAAAAAAATGATTTTACACGTTACGAATGCAAAATATGCGGGTGATTATCGAGTGGAAGTGGACTTCAATGATGGCCGTCAAGGGGTAGCCGATTTGTCTGAAGCCCTAAGAGGTCCGGTTTTTGAGCCGCTGAAGGATAAAACTAAATTTTCACAATTGAAGGCAGATAAAGAGTTAGAGACCATTGTTTGGCCGAATGGAGCGGATTTAGCTCCAGAATACATTTATTTTCAAGCGTTTAAGGAAGAAAAAGAGTTGCAGAAAAAATTTAAGAAATGGGGGTACATCGCATAACGATATGAGCGCTACGTGGAGGCGTTCGTGGATTCTCCGTATGAGATTGCGAGGAAAGAGGCAACCAACACGCTCAACAAACTGTCCGTATCTTGACCTGCCGTTATTTTTTATCCGTTGCCGCTAAACTCCTTCAGTATCTCGATCACCTCGTCATCCTCAACTTGAGAGAAGTCCGTATAGAGCTGGCCTACAGCGTAGAAGAGCGCGGGCATGACAGGGCAGACCACCTCCACGTCCGGCGTTGCCGCGCAAAGTCTTTTTGTCGTGTCTTGCGGGCCTCCGGGCACGGCAACGATTATCCGGTCCGCGCCTTCGGCCTTTGCGGCCAGTATGGCTGAGATCATGGTTGAGCCGGTGGCTATGCCGTCGTCGGCTATTATAACGCATCTTCCGGCCAGCGGCTCCTTGGCTTTGACCCTCCTGTATGCCTCAAGCCTCTGTTTTATGATCTTGAGCCTTGAGCGTTTTTCTTCTTCAAGATATTTGTCGTCTACGCGGATCGAACCCATGACCCGGTCGTTTAAGAAGACAAGGCCGCTCTCGGTTATGGCGCCTATCGCCAGTTCAGGGTTGAATGGCGCGCGGAGTTTGCCCGCTATGAGCACGTCCATGTCGCATTTGATGGCGCGCGCTATCTCCGCGGCGATGACCACGCCGCCCCTCGGAAGCCCGACGGCCACCGGGTTTGAATCTTTGTACGCGGCAAGTCTTGCGGCAAGGAAAGCGCCCGCTTCGACCCGATCCCTGAATGTTGTTTGTGAGATGTCCATAGGTCAATCTCCTCAAGGCTGCCACTAAAAATTGATCTTTTTCACGGACTCTTCGTCAGGGCGGAAATAAAAATGCTCACATATTCGCATATATGCTCCGCTTTCCCCGCTAAATACACGCGAGGACAAGTTTATTTCCGCCCTTCCTCGATTGCGGGAAAAATCTCTAATTTTTAGTGGTACCCTAGGGAACCTCTGATTAATTCTTATTTTGTCATTGCGAGCCGCGCTTTCGCGGCGCGGCAATCTCTAAGTTGTTGATTTCCTTGAAGACGAGATTGCTTCGCGGAGCGAGAATGACGGGTCGGCGAATTAATCAGAGCTTCCCTAAATACAATCATATTCGCTACACTCTTTTTGTCAAGGGCAAAAGCCTTGCCAGTCGTCGGCCAAGTAAGTTATAGTTGAAAAGATTGTCGGTCGCACGGAGGAAGCAAGAGATGCCGGAGAAAACCCTTGCCGGACGGATTGCGGAGTATGCCTTGTCGCTCGGATTCGACGCCCTTCCCGCTCCGGTAGTGCACGAGGTGAAAAGGCGCGTCATAGACGCGCTGGGGTGCGCCGTCGGCGCGATGGACGCCATTGCGGTCAAGGCCGCAATCGCATCGGTACCCGTCGCAAGGAAAGGGCTGAAGTCGCATATAATCGGCCGTCGTTTTTCAACTACCCCTGACAACGCGGCCTTTGCAAACGGCGTGATGGTCAGGTATCTTGACTTCAACGACACATATCTGTCCCTTGAACCGGCGCATCCGTCGGACAATATAAGCGCGGCCATGGCGATTGCCGAGGCATTTTCAAGGAATGGCAAGGCGCTCATAGCGGCTATTGTAGCGGCTTATGAGGTGCAGTGCGGACTTTGCGATTCCGCCTCGCTTCGCAAAAACGGGTTTGACCACGTTGCTTACGGCGCGTTTTCAAGCGTCGTTGCGGCCTCCATGCTCATGGGGCTGACCCTTGACCAAACCGTTCATGCCCTCGGCATATCAGGCGTAACCTCTCCGGCGCTTCGCCAGACCAGGGCCGGGGAGCTTTCCATGTGGAAGGGCGCGGCCTTTGCGAACGCGGCAAGGGGAGGGGTCTTTGCCTGCATATTAGCCAAGAACGGCATGACCGGGCCTGCCCCTGTCTTTGAGGGCGAATTTGGTTTCATGCGGCTTATATCAGGGCCTTTGAATATTGACCGGTTTGGGGGAGAGGGGGGCGCGCCATTAAGGATATTGGACTCTTGTATAAAGTATTATCCGATCGAGTACCATGCCCAGAGCGCGGTAGGCGCGGCCATAGAGCTGTCCGCGCTCATACCCGATACCGCCATGATCGACGATGTAATCATACATACGTTCAACGCGGCCTATGACATCATCGGGAGCGGGCAGGAGAAGTGGACGCCGAAGACGCGGGAGACGGCCGATCATTCGCTCCCGTTTTGCGTTGCCGCGGCGCTTATTGATCGCAAGGTGAACCTTGACACGTTCACGGATGAACGGATAAGGGATGGGGCGATTGTCCAACTGTGCGCCAAGATAAAGGTTGTAAAAGACCCGGCGCTGGATGCACTTTATCCGAAGGCCATGCCGAACAGGATAGAGGTAAGGCTCAAATCAGGACAAACATTTTCAAGAGAGATCGTCTACCCAAAGGGGCATCCCAAGAACCCGCTCACCGACGCCGAGGTTGAGGGAAAATTCCTGTCTCTCGTTGCCGGACGCATCGCGGATAACAGGGCAAGGCAATTGCTTGACATGCTATGGGCGCTTGAGACTCTTGATGACGTCGGCGGGGCGACCGGATTTTTCAGCGATGCGGGTGCGCTGTGAATAACCTTAAAAGGCTTCTGAAAAAAGGCGGTCTCATCGCGCCCGGCGCGTTTAACGCGGCCTCGGCCATGCTTATTGAAAAGGCCGGATTCCCGGTCGTCTATATCTCCGGGGCAGGGCTGTCAAACTCATCTGGAAGGCCGGATACCGGGCTTTTAACCCTTGAGGAGACCGCTGTTTTTTCGTCATACATCGTAAACTCGGTCAAGATACCGGCGATAGTTGACGCTGATACCGGATTCGGTGGGCCAAGAGAGGTAAAAAGGGCGGTTGAGACTTTCGAGGAGATCGGGGCAGGGGCGATACAACTTGAGGATCAGGCGGGGGACAAGCGTTGCGGCCACCTTGCGGGCAAGAAGCTGGTAAGCGCAAAGGAGTTTGTCGCCAAGATAAAGGCCGCGGTAAACGCGAGAAAGAGCAAAGGGTTTCTTATCATAGCGCGCACCGACGCCTCAGCCGTATCCGGGCTTTCGGACGCTGTTGACCGCGCAAGGTTGTATATCGAGGCCGGCGCCGATATCATATTCCCGGAGGCGCTTGCCTCACGCGAGGAGTTTGCCGCGTTCAGCCGCGCAGTGGACGCCCCGCTTATGGCCAACATGACCGAGTTCGGAAAAACGCCGTACATCATGGCGGACGAGTTTTTCAGGCTCGGCTATAGCCTCGTCATATTCCCGATGACCGCCTTCAGAATAACCATGCGCGCCACTGAGGACGCGCTCGCTACGCTACGTAAAAAAGGCACGCAGAAGGATATGCTTGGGAAGATGCAGACAAGGGAGGAGCTTTATAAACTCCTTGGATATAAGCCGGAGGGATGAGCACGCCAACCCATATAAACAGCCATATATAAGTATTGCTATTCGGCGTGTTTCGTGATAAGGTATGAAATGAAAAAAACCGATTTAGGGAACCTCTGATTAATTCTTATTTTGTCATTGCGAGCCGCGCTTTCGCGGCGCGGCAATCTCTAAGTTGTTGATTTCCTTGAAGACGAGATTCTACGCTACGCGAGAATGACGGGTCGGCGAATTAATCAGAGCTTCCTTCGATTGGGATGATGAAAAGGACAGGGAAAATCAGTCCAAGCACGGAGTCTCCTTTGCTTCGGCGCAATGTGCGTTTCTCGACCCGCGTCGCGTTATAGCCGAAGATGCCCCGCACAGCGTTGAGGAGGAGCGGTTTTATTGTATGCGGCGCGTTGGAAACGGCATCCTGACGGTTAGCAGGCCGCCTCAAGCCGCGCATCTGCTTTGTTGTCTCGTCGCTCAGAACTGCGCCCAGCACCACTTTGTTGCACGAGGAAATTTGTTAAGCAACATGCTTTCGTAATCTAAAGTGGTGCTGGGCTCGTTCTTCGCAACTTCCCATTGCA
>JACRCE010000053.1 GCA_016213015.1 Deltaproteobacteria bacterium
CCGCATAAGCCGGTCAAGCCGCGCAAGCCTGTAAAAAAGCCGGTTGACGAAAAGCCGTAATGGGCAGGGCGCCTCTTGAAACGTGGCAAGCATTACCATAAAAACTAAGCTCAGCCTTTTATCCCCCCACCCTGCCCTCCCCCACAAGGGGGGAGGAGATATGGAATGCCCATTCCCTGCCCTGCCCCACGAGGGGGGAGGGGGATAAGGAATGAGTCATCAAACCGGAGCGTCAACCAATATGAGCATACTCGTAGTCGGTTCCGTTGCCTTTGATTCGGTCTCAACGCCGTTCGGAAAGGCGGACGAGGCGCTTGGCGGGTCAGCCACCTACTTTTCCACGTCGGCAAGTTTTTTTACGGAGGTAAGGCTTGTGGCCGTAGTCGGCTCGGACTTCCCGGACGAGCATATCAAGAAGCTCTCAGGCAGGGGCATAGACGTAGCCGGGCTTAAAAAAGTACCGGGCAAGACCTTCAGGTGGAAGGGGAGATACGACTATGACCTCAATTGCGCGCACACCCTTGAGACGCACCTTAACTTCTTTTCCAGCTTTGACCCTGTCTTGCCGGAGGCCTACAAGGAAACGCCCTTCGTGTTCCTTGCCAATATAGACCCTGAGCTTCAGATATCCGTGCTGGATCAGGTCAAGAAGCCGCGGTTCGTGGCTTGCGATACCATGAACTTCTGGATAGAGGGCAAGCCGGACGCGCTGAAAAGACTTTTACAGCGCGTTGACCTCGTGGTCATAAACGAGGCCGAGGCAAGGGAGTTCGCGGGCGCGTCAAGCCTCGTTAAGGCGGCAAGGATTATACAGGGCTACGGGCCAAAGACCTTGATAATAAAACGCGGCGAGTACGGGGCAATGATGTTCCACGAAGGCGAGGTCTTTCATGCGCCTGCCTATCCGCTTGAGGAGATATTCGACCCGACCGGCGCGGGAGACACCTTTGCCGGCGGACTTATGGGACACCTGGCCGCGACGCAAGACCTCTCAGGGCACAATCTGAGGCGCGCCATCGTATTCGGAAGCGTAATGGCCTCCTTCAACGTCGAGGCGTTCAGCCTCGAGCGGCTCGATACGCTCACCAAAAAGGAGATACGTTTGAGGTTTTCCGAGTTCAAGCGGTTGACCCATTTTGAGGAGATGTGATATTCTAATAAGCAGGCCGCGTTGGACTTGCCGCGCGTATCAAGGGGGTTCAAATCGTGATGAAGAGAATTAGCGTTTATGTGTCGTTGTTAGTCATTCTCATTGCGTCCGTCTCCTGCGGTCCCGCCCTTGAAAAACGAAAAGAGGACTCGGCTATACACTACAGGATGGGCGTCATTCACCTAAACGACAGGAACTACGCGGACGCCCTGAAGGAACTTACCGAGGCCGTTAAGATATACCCTGACGACCCGTCCTATCATAACGCGCTCGGGCTTGCGTACTTCGCGCGCGGCATGAACGCGGACGCGATGCGCGAGATGAAGGCCGCCGTGGAGCTTGACCCCAAGTTTTCCGAGGCGCACGTCAATCTATCCGCAGTTTACATAAACGAGCGGGAGTTCGATAAATCCATTGCCTCGTCGCGCGAGGCGCTCAAGAATATATTCTACAGGTCGCCGGAGACGGCTTATCATAACATCGGTTGGGCGTATTTTTACAAGGACGACTTTGCCGCTTCCATTGACGCTTTTAAGAAGGCGGTCGAGGCAAGGCCCAACTACGCGATCGGCTGGTACGGGCTTGGCAACGCCCTTGAAAAGTCCGGCAACGTCAAGGCGGCCATTGACGCTTATGAAAAGGCGGTCAAGGCAGCCCCCGACTATCTCGACGCCTACTATAACCTCGGCCTTTTACATTTGAAATCAAAGAACAACGCATCGGCCCTGAAGGCGTTTGAGAAGGTCAAAGAGCTTGCCCCGGACCACGAAAAAGGGGTGAGCGCCTCCGAGTACCTGAAACTTTTGAAGTAGCGAGGAAGCATCGTAAAGGCAACGCGACATGGAAAGTCCGGGCGAACATCTCAAAAGAGAAAGAGGATTACGGGGCGTCGAGCTTCAGAAGATATTCGAGGCGACGCGCGCCCCGCTCAGGTATTTAAGCGCCATCGAGGCGGACGATTACGACGGCCTGCCTCACCCTACCTTCGTCAAAGGCTATATAAGGGCGTATTGCAAATACCTTGGGATTGACGACAACGACGCGGTGTTGCGTTACGAGATGTACATGCGCGAGAAGGCGGCCGGGGCGCACGAACAGGCGTCGGAGCCGGAGTCTTGCAGGAGTGACAAGGCAACGCCTCTCCTTGGCGACAAAAAGGCGGTCTACGCGCTTGCGGTTGTCGGCGCACTGATAATCATCGGCGTATATGCGTTTGTAGTCAGGCGGGGCGGCCTGCCAAGCGCGCCGGCGCCCAAGGTTACAGCGCAGGCTGAACAACCGGTTCAGCCCGCGTCCGCTCCAGCCCGTGAAGATTTGACTGCCCAAGCCGCCAAACAGTTGCCGGCGCCTTCCGTCAATACCCCTTCTCAGCCCGTGCAGGGGAAGGCGCTAAAGCCAGCCAAGGAATCGGAAAAGGACAAGCCGGCCCTTGCCGCGAAAAAACATCAGCTTACGGTCAAGGCCACTCAAGACGTCTGGATAAAGATACGCATGGACGAGGCGGACCCGGCCTTGGACGTTCTGCTCAAGCATGGCGAGACGATAACGTGGAGGGCGGCAAACACCTTTTCCATGATCATAGGCAACGCCGGAGGCGTGTCTATGACGCTTGACGGGGCAGACCTCGGCGTGATGGGGCGTCCCGGCGAGGTGTTGAGCCTTGTATTGCCAAGGACGCAGGTTAGTCCTACGCTCGACAACAAGGCCGCGCCTGTTCGTCAAAAGTCCGTGGGAGTTTCGACGCCGCTTGTCAAGGATGGCGAGGCTCCGGCGCGCCAGTAGCGGTTTGTTAACGCAAAAACGGAGATGTCATGGATTCCATTATCAGATGCAGAAAGTGCGGCACGAAGATGAAGTCCTCCCGCGTGGACGACTTCAAGGTAAAGTTCTCGTGCTCCTGCGGGTTTTCGGAATACAGAACCGCGCCGGCCGCGAGCAAGGCCATAAATCCGCATTTTTCCAAGGAGAGCCTCCTGCCGATGGCGCTCGACGAGGCGGGCAGGTTTTTTTTCGAGGCTGAGCGCGCCGACAGGGAGCGCAAGGAGATTATAACCCTTGAGGAGATAAGCATGCTCGCCTCTTCGGACTATAATCTCGACGAGGTCTTGAAGGCCGTCGTGGAAAAGACGGCAAGGCGGCTCGGCGTGGACGTCTGCTCCATATATTTGTGGGACGGCGAGCATCTCGTGCTCAGGGCCACATACGGACTGGCGCAGGAGGCCGTGGGAAAGGCAAAGCTCAAGATCGGCGAAGGCATAACCGGGAGCGCGGTCAAGGAGAAAAAGCCGCTCCTCGTGGAGGACATTTCAAAAGACAGCCGATACCGCTATTTTTCAGAGACCAAAGAGGAGCAGTACAAGATAAAGACCATGTACTCCTACCCGATATTCTCCGGCGGCTCGCCGTTCGGCGTTTTGAACGCGCAGACGGTGGTTCAGCGCGAGTTCAGGGAGGACGAGATATATTTCGTGTCGGTCATCGCCAATCTGATCCTTGGCGCGGTTAAGATGCGAAAAAGATTGTAACCTCCTCGTGCACATGCAGAAAAAACCGCCCGATAAGACCGTCCGGCCGCCTGCCGTTGCATCGCATTATGATAGCGTGAATCATGAGCGCGGTCCGACAACGCCGGGAGCGGCAAGCGAGGCGCAAAGGAGCAGGTCGCTGCTTAAAACCCCTCCTGTCCGCGCCGCTGAAAATTCCAAGCCCGATAAAGCCGCCGGCTTCGCCTCGGGCTTGAGGATCGCGTTTTTATCGGCGTTCTTCATTGCGGCGGCCGTGTTTTATTATTTGTTTGCATGGAAAGTCCCGTTGCCGACGGTTTCTTCAAACTCCGCGCCGTCGGTATCCGTAAAGCCGATGGAGGCGCTCTTGGAAACCGGCCCATCCATCGTTAAACGGCCTGAGGAGCATCTTGACGACGCGGTCATGGCCGGGCTCAAGGCCGCCAGCGAGGCCGGGGACGATGACGCAAAGGCGATAGAGATACTTAGGGCCGCGCTCAGGAATTATCCCGATTCGACGAGCGTGAAAGAGGCGTTGGCATGGAAGCTGAATAAGAGCGCCATTGCCTTGTCAGGAGCCGGTAAGCACGGCTTGGCAAGGGGTATGCTCACGGAGGCGGCTGCGCTCTCTAACGAGGACGCACTCAAACGCAATCTTGCAAACGTTCAGGTGAGGCTTAATGACTACGAGGGCGCGGCAAAGACGCTTGAGGCGCTTCCAGACGACGTTGCAACTCGCTTCCTGCTGGCAAATATATACAGAGGGCTCGGGCATGAGAGTTATAGAAAGGGCGATGTAAAGCTCTCGGAGACCTATTTGGAGAAGGCGGCCCGGCTTGACGGGTCGAACTCGCGGTTGAATGCGGAACTGGCGCAGGTCAGCAAGGAGGCGTCCGTCGAGAGCGGTATGTCGAGGGCCGACGCCCGCCACTTTAACGTCAAGTACGAAGGCGGCGAGAACGCCGTGGCAGGCCATCTCATCAAGCTCTTGCTCGAGGAGGCGTATCACAAGGTCGGCGCTGACCTGAGCTTTTACCCTGACGACAGGATCGAGGCGCTTTTGTATACCAGAGAGCAGTTCAGGGACGTAACCGGCTCTCCGTCGTGGGCCGGCGCGATCTTCGACGGCAGGATAAAGGTTCCGGCGGGCGGGGTTACGGAAAAGACGCGGCTTCTTGAGCAGGTGCTGTTCCATGAATACACGCACGCCCTCGTAAGGAGACTCGGCGGCGAGCGCGTCCCGACGTGGTTGCACGAAGGATTGGCTCAACATGAGGAAGGCAAGGACATCTCCAGATACGCCAATGCCTTGAGGGTCTACGCCGCAAGCGTGAAGGATGAAGATATGCCGCTTCGCTACCTTGAGGGTTCGTTTATGGGGTTTGACGCCAAGGCCGCGAACAGCGCTTATCTTCTCTCCCTGTCGGCCACGGATTATATCATAAGGGAGTTCGGCATGTCCGCGACAAGACGGATACTTGAAAATCTCAAGAGCGGCATGACGCTCGACGGCGCAATCAACGGCGCGGTCGGGCTTCCATACGACGACCTTCAAAAAAGCTGGATCGCGTCGCTCAAGCGGTAGATAAAAACCAAAAAGTAAGGCTTCAAAATCAAGGCGTTGTATGATAGACTTGTCGGACTAAAAACATACGGAGGTAGGCACACATTATGAGCATGAAAAACATACGGTACGGCGCAGTTGCTTGCGCGAGCGTTATAGCCTTGACTCTTGCCGGGTGCGGCAACGAAAAACCTCGCGAGAGCGCCCCTGCCCAGTCTTATCAGGCCCCGGCCTCTGTCCCGGCTCCGTCGGAGGGGAATAAGCTCCCGGAAGGGCATCCGGCCATGCCGTCGCAGGCGGGTATGACGGCCAAGGACGCGGCAGGAGTCGCGGCCACGGCAAAGGCCATGCACCCGTCCGAATCGAAGCAGGATAGAGAGGTGAAGCTGTCAAAGGAAGTGCTTGACAAGTGGAAAGAGGCGAAGATCGAGGTTCAAGACGTTGCCTCCAAGGCCAAGGAGTCTTTGACGATAAAGGTCGGAAGCACCGTGGCGCTTAAAAAAGCCGGATTCAAGTTGAAGCTCAAGGCGCTTGTGCCCGACTATCTGATAAAGGATAAAGCGATAGAGTCGCGTTCGAACGAGCCGAAAAATCCGGCCATATTCGTAGAGCTTGCCGAGGGGGATAAGACGATCGCAAGCGGCTGGATATTCAGAAATATGCCGGACTTCAACAGCTATAAGGACGCCAGAATCACCATCGTCCTGATCAGCCCGGGCGTTGATAAGAAGAAGTAGACGACGGGTAATTAATCACGCCGCGCATCAAGCCCCTGTCAACGTTGACAGGGGCTTGATGCGTCATATTCCTAAAAAAGGTACGCTTTGACATCATCAATGAAATATGATTTAGTGTAATGCTTGCATATGGTATGGGCTCTACCTTTTCTCCTCCACCCTTGTGGGGGAGGGTAGGGTGGGGGGGATAATATGCTGGAGAGATGCCCGAGCGGCCGAAGGGGTACGCCTGGAAAGCGTATGTGCAATAAAATGCACCGAGGGTTCGAATCCCTCTCTCTCCGCCAGTTAGTTATTTTGAAAAATTTGATTTTTCGTGGAGAGATGCCCGAGAGGCTGAAGGGGGCTGACTCGAAATCAGTTGTGCCGGCAACGGTACCGGGGGTTCAAATCCCTCTCTCTCCGCCAGTTTTTAGTATGAAGCCGAATGGATTTGAACGCCGGTAATGTTGTCAACAGGCGTCTGTGTTGATAGCCGGGTCTTGCGCAATGGATTGACCGCCAACCCCGCCAGGTCCGGAAGGAAGCAACGGCAACGGTTAAACCCATGTGCCGCAAGGGCGCCTGGCTATCAACACAGATGCTTGGAAGCAGAGCCGGTTGTTCCTTGCCGGTCTCGATAAGTCCGCTGGTTTGCCCTGTTTTGAAACCTTAAAGCCGGTATTCTAAGAGAGATGTCCTCCTATCAGGTAATAGCGCGCAAGTGGCGGCCAACCGTCTTTGAGCAGATAGTCGGCCAGGAGCACGTAACGCGGACTCTGAAAAACGCGGTAAAGACCGGCCATTTCGCGCACGCCTATCTTTTTTGCGGGCCGCGCGGCGTCGGCAAGACGACCGCGGCGCGCATCCTTGCCAAGTGCCTCAACTGCTCAGGCGAGCCTTCCAGCGCCCCCTGCAATTCATGCGACTCCTGCAAATCGATAATCAACGGCTCATCCGTCGACGTCATGGAGATTGACGGGGCGTCGAATAACAAGGTTGAGGATATAAGGGAACTTCGCGAGGCCGTCGGTTATGTGCCGAGCCAAGGCAAATATAGGGTCTATATAATCGACGAAGTCCACATGGTAACGCAGCAAGCCTTTAACGCCCTTCTTAAGACACTTGAAGAGCCTCCTCCTCATGTAGTCTTCATATTCGCCACGACCGAGGCCCATAAGATACCGCTGACCATCGTGTCGAGATGTCAGCGCTTCGACTTCAAGAGGATACCGTTCAAGGATATACAAGGACACCTGTCTAAGATAGCCGCCCAAGAGGGTATAAAGACGGACGATAAGGCGCTCTTTACGCTGGCCAGAGAATCCGACGGGAGCCTGCGCGACGCGCAGAGCCTTCTTGAACAGGTGGCCGCTTTTTCCGGCGGCGCCGTTACCGACGCGGACGTAAGCTCAGCCCTTGGACTCATGGACAGGACATCCCTTTTTGAGCTTGTCGGCGCCGTCATTCGCGCCGACGGACCGTCCTGTTTGAATATTGTTGAAAAGATATATGATTTTGGTTATGATTTGAAGGTTGCATCCGCTCGTCTCATCGAGTGCGTCAGAGACGTTACGGTGCTCAAGGTCGCGGGCGACTCTTCTCTCGTGGATATGCCGGATAGCGAGGCCGCTTCTCTTGCCGCGCTTGCGCGGGACGCGCCGCTTGAAAGGCTTCAGACGATATTCAGCGTCCTGTCGAAGGGCTATGAGGAAATCTCAAGGAGCGCTTCTCAGAGATACTCTTTTGAGATGGCGCTCCTGAAGTCCGTGCATCTTGACGTTCAGCCGGTAGACGCGCTGGTCGCGCGTCTTGAAGAGCTTGGCCGCAGCATCGGCGCAAGGGGAGGGACAGGCAATGCCGACGGCGTCAAGAAAAGCGCCTCCGTGCAAATGCCGGTTCAGCCGCATGCCGCCACGACGTCGAAATCGGCCGCAGAGGCCGCTCGCGTCGTGGACGCAAATGCCGCAACCGACGACCTCGGCGCATTCATCCGTCAAAAGAACGTTCCTTGGGCAACGTCGCTTGACGGCTCGGTCATAAGCAGGGGCGAGGCGTCCGTGGAGATAAGCACGGATGCCGCAAATGCAAGTTTCTTAGTGCTCAAAAAAGATACGATAGAAAAGTTCGCTTCCGACTGTTTCGGAAAGAAGATGAGCGTAACCATAACGACGAAAGAGGCGCCCTTGGGCGTTGTCAGGGACGATAAGACCGTAAAGGACGCGGTGCGTATACTCAAGGGCCGCGTCATAGAAGACCGCAGGAGGGGATAGTGTCCAGGCAGCTTGGCAATATACTGAAGCAGGCGCAGAAGATGCAGGAAAAAATGGCCGAGGTGCAGCGCGAGCTTGCATCGAAGACATGCGAGGCGTCATCCGGCGGGGGCATGGTAACCGCGGTCGTCAACGGCGCTCAGGAACTGGTTGGCATAACAATCGACAAGTCGGTCGTGGACCCGAACGACGTGGATATGCTTCAAGACCTGGTCGTCGCGGCGGTAAGCGAAGGGATACGCCGTTCCAAGCAGATGGCCTCGGACGAGATGGGCAAACTGACCGCCGGACTTGGGGTTAATATACCGGGGTTGTTCTGATACCATGCAATACGCCGAGCCAATCAACAGGCTTATAAAGTCGTTTGCGAAATTGCCCGGTATCGGAGAAAAGACGGCGACCAGGCTTGCCCTGTTCGTTCTCAACACAAACAGGGAGTATGCCGAGGAGTTCGCATCAAGCCTCAAGGCGGTCAAGGACAGTGTGGGGCTATGTTCCCGTTGCATGACCTTTTCAGACGTTGACCCGTGCGTTATATGCGCGGACGCGGGGAGGGACAAATCCCAGGTATGCGTGGTCTCCGACTATAAGGACATGATGGCCATCGAGGCTTTTGCCGGATACAGGGGCGCTTATCACATATTGCACGGAAACCTCGCCCCATTGAAGGGCGTAGGCCCGGATGAGATAAAGTTAAAAGAGCTTGTCGAGCGGGTCGCCTCCAACGGAGTCAATGAGGTCATACTTGCCACCGGGTTCGACGCGGAAGGAGACGCGACGGCAACCTATATCGCCGGCATTATAAAGCCGTATAACGTTACCATCACGCGTATCGCCTCAGGCGTGCCGGTCGGCAGTTTCATAGAATACATGGACCCGTCCACGCTTGGCAGGGCAATGGAAGGCAGAAGAACGATTTGACGACGCTCTTGCCGGTTTTAGAAAAAGATGCCGAAAATCATATATACCCGACGGTAATTCCGGTATTATAGAAAATGTGTCGAGATTGTCGTGTCGCATTAAGATTGTAGGAACATTGAGGAAAGGAAGCATATTCATGGAAAGCGCTTTAGAGGTAAGGTGGCACGGCAGGGCGCAGCAGGGCGTCGTTACCGCCGCAAAGCTCCTTGGTGAGGTGTGTGTCGCTTCCGGCAGATTCGTTCAGGCGTTCCCTGAGTTCGGCCCTGAGAGGATGGGCGCGCCGGTCAGGGCATATAACAGGATTGCAATGGAGCCGATAAGGCTGCACTGTCAGGTGCTTGAGCCGAGGTACGTGCTCATAGCGGATCCGACGCTTATCCAGATAGCGGGCGTAACGGACGGCACGCCCAAGGACGCGGTGTTCATAGTCAACACGGCCAAGGGCGCGGGCGAGATGAGAAAAGAGCTGAATGTAAAGAGCGCTGAGGCAAAGGTCTGCGTCATTGACGCCTCGAAGATCTCTCTGGAGACCATCGGCAGGCTTATGCCGAACACCCCGCTCCTCGGCGCGCTTGCAAAGGCGACGAACGTAATATCGGTTGACGCCCTCATCGAAAACTTCAAGGAAAACTACTCCAAAAAGTTCAGCGAAAAGGTCGTCAACGGCAACGTAGAGGCCATCCGCAGGGGGTACGACGAGGTAAGGTGGGAGTAAATCGGCGCTTCCTAACAGGGCGCTGAAAAATCCAATATCGACGAAGGCTGCTCAAAAACGCCCAGATGCAAGGCGTCGAGGAGCGACGAATGAGACGCACTTTGTTGTGCGTCGCAGTGAGGAGCGACGAGACAACGCCGCAGATGGGCGTTTTTGAGCAGCCTGCTAAAAAGGGGTTTGATATGGTAAAGAAGGCTAACGACATTGAGGCGCGTTACACGGCGGGTGGCGTTATCCCAAAGGCCGGAAGCGCGCATGATTATCAGACCGGCGGATGGAGAAAGTTAAAGCCGGTTCTCGACGCGGCCAAGTGCACCAACTGCCTGATATGCTGGGTCATGTGCCCGGACTCGGCTATTATAACCGAAGGCGGCAAGATGCTCGGTTTTGACATGGAGCACTGCAAGGGATGCGGGATATGCGCCGTCGAGTGCCCTGACAAGGTCAAGGCCATAAAGATGGAGGAGGAGAAAAGCTGATGGCAATAACGGCTATAAAAGGAAAGACCGCCCTTACCGGCAACTCCGCCATTGCGTATGGCATGAAACAGATAAACCCGGACGTATGCGCCGCCTACCCTATAACGCCGTCCACGCAGATCGCCGAGGAGTTTTCAAGCTACGTGGCGGACGGGGCCGTACAGACCGAGTACGTTACCGTGGAGAGCGAACATTCCGCGATGAGCGCCTGCATAGGCGCCTCAGCCGCAGGCGCGCGCGTCATGACGGCCACGTCCTCTCAGGGGCTTGCGCTTATGTGGGAGATGCTCTACGTGGCCTCAGGTATGCGCCTGCCCATCGTGATGACGAACGTGAACAGGGCGCTTTCCGCGCCGATAAACATACACTGCGACCATTCCGATTCGATGGGCGCGAGGGACGCGGGTTGGATTCAACTTTACTCCGAGACGGTTCAGGAGGGTTATGACAACCTCTTTCAGGCCATGCGGATAGCTGAGGACTTGCGCGTGAGGATACCGGCAATGGTCTGTTTTGACGGCTTTATCACGAGCCACGCCATTGAAAACATAGAGCTGTTGAGCGATGAAGAGGTGCAGGGGTTCGTAGGCGAGTTTAAGGCCGTAAACCCGCTTCTTGACGTTGAAAGACCGGTTACCTACGGGGCGCTGTCGCTTCAGGACACGTATATGGAGTTCAAGTATCAGCAGTCGCAGGCCATCAGCCGCGCCAAGGAGGTTGTAATAGAGGTCGGCAAGGAGTTCGGCAAGAGATTCGGCAGGGAGTACGGTCTCTTTGAGACCTACAAGCTCGATGACGCGGACGTTGCCGTCGTGATACTCAATTCAGCCGCGGGAACGACAAAGGTTGCGATAGATGAGTTAAGGGGCAAAGGCATAAAGGCCGGTCTTTTGAGGCCAAGGCTCTACAGGCCATTTCCGGCCGTCGAGCTGTCCAATGCCCTGAAGCACGTGAAGGCAATAGCCTGTCTTGACCGCGCGGACTCCATGAGCGGATTCGGCGGGCCTCTGTTCAACGACATACGCTCGGCCATGTACGAGCTTGAAGCAAGGCCGAAGATAATAAGCAGGATATACGGCCTCGGCGGCAGGGACTATAAGGTCAGGGATGCGATAGCCGTATTCGACGAGCTTGAGAACGTAAAAAAGACCGGCGTGGTAGACGAATTGATGAAGTACATAACGATTTGACGAGGTAAAGTCAGATGGCTACGTTAAAGGAACTCTCAGCAAAAAAAGAACTGTTCACCGGAGGCCACAGGCTCTGTTCCGGGTGCGGCATCCCGCCGATAGTAAGGCTCATACTGCGCTCCACGGACTCTCCGATAGTGGCCACCACCGCAACGGGCTGCCTTGAGGTCGGCTCAACCATATATCCGTACACCGCGTGGCGGATACCGTGGATACACTCGGCCTTTGAGAACGCCGCGGCAACGATAAGCGGCGTTGAGACGGCCTATCGCGCGCTTAGAAAGCGCGGCAGGATACCGGACAGGGACATGAAGTTTATAGCCTTCGGCGGCGACGGCGGTACTTATGACATCGGGATTCAGGCGCTCTCAGGCGCTTTGGAGAGGGGCCATGACTTCCTCTACGTCTGCTACGACAACGGCGGCTACATGAACACGGGCATACAGCGCTCAAGCGCCACGCCTATGGCCGCCGCCACCACGACCTCTCCGGCCGGGGACGTGATCCCGGGCAAGCAGAACTGGAGAAAGGACCTGACCAAGATCGTCGTGGCGCACGACATCCCTTATGCGGCGCAGGCGTCGCCCCACAACTGGGCCGATCTTTCAAAGAAGGCTGAAAAGGCGCTCAAGGTAAAAGGCGCGGCCTTCATGAACGTGATGAGTCCGTGTCCTCTAGGCTGGTACACCAAGCCTGAGGATTCGATGAAATTGGCCAAGTTGTCAGTGGATACGTGCTACTGGCCGCTATACGAGGTTGAGAACGGTGTGCTCAGGGTTACGTACAAGCCAAAGGAGAAGAGGCCGTTTGAGGAGTGGTTAAAGCCTCAGGGCAGGTTCAAGCACGTTTTCAAGCCTGAGAACGCGCACCTGATAGAGGAAAGTCAGAAGCGCATAGACCTTGAATGGCAAAGGCTTCTCGACCTCGACGGCAAGCGGGTCTGAAGGCGATCGGATTACAAGGCGTCTCGTTCCAGATTGCGATATAAATGAGAGGAATTCCGAATGCCGCAGAGCACGTTCGTCCTGCATGATGAAGAATATCAGGAGATAGTCGTAATAATAGACAAGCTCCTCAGGGAGGCCAACTCCAAGTGCGTCTATCTCGTGGACAAGGACGGCCAGCTCATAGCCTCCACGGGCGAGACGCAGGACATAGACGCGACGTCCTTGGCCTCTCTTACGGCGGGCAACATAGCGGCAACGGGCGGGCTTGCAAAGACCATCGGAGAAAAGGAGTTCTCCATCCAGTTTCACGAGGGAGAGCGCGACAACCTGCATATCTCCGTCGTGGGGCAGAGGGTCATACTCGTCGTCATATTCGACAAGCGGTCTTCCCTCGGGCTTGTAAGGCTCAGGGTCAAAAAGGCGAGCGAGGATCTGTCGCACAGCATACAAAAGCTCCTCAACAAGATGGCCGCGGGCGTGGAGCAGGAGAACGTGCTCAAGGAAATAACCGACGACGACATAGAAAAACTATTCCACTAAATCATGTCATTCATAAATTACTCGTCAAGAGAGATAAACTGCAAGATCGTCTACTACGGCCCGGGCCTTTGCGGCAAGACCTCCAACCTTCAGCTCATCTACAAGAAGACGAGGCCGGAGTCCAAGGGCAAGATGATAACCCTTGCCACGGAGACGGAGAGGACGCTTTTCTTCGACTTTCTGCCCATCGCGCTTGGGGACATCAAGGGCTTCAAGACCAGATTCCACCTCTACACCGTGCCGGGGCAGATATTCTATGACGCGTCGAGGAAGCTCATCCTCAAGGGCGTTGACGGCATAATCTTCGTCGCGGACTCTCAGGTGGAGAGGATGGACGCCAACATCGAGAGCTTCGACAACATGAAGGCCAACCTCATCGAGCAGGGCTACAACCTCAGCCAGATACCCTACGTCATCCAGTACAACAAGCGCGACCTGCCCAACGTGGTGCCCGTTGAAGAGCTTAAAAAGGTGATCAACACGAGCGGCGTGCCGGACTTCGAGGCCGTCGCCGCCGAAGGGCCGGGCGTGTTCGAGACCTTGAAGGCCGTGGTAAAGCTCGTTCTCATCGAGCTGAAAAAAGGCGCGTAAGACGCGGTTGGTCTGACATATAATGCGGTTAAAGCAACGGTTTCTTAATACTATAGGGATCAATTCTAACAGATGCCTACTTCCGAAGAAAACAAAATTTCCAATAAGACGCCAGATAAAATTAGCGACCTATTTCCTGATACAGCTACACCCTTGGCGGTAAAGGCTACCTATACTGATGAACTGGTAATTGCTTTATGTGGGCCTATAGGTTCTCCGCTTCACAAAGTCGGGGATGCAATAAAAAAAATACTCGAGACAGATTTTGAGTATAATTGCAAGGTAATCAAGTTGAGCGGGATTATTGAAAAGTATGCCGGAACGGCGCCGGATTCTTCAAAATATGAACGCATCAAATATCTGATTGACAAAGGCAATGCCCTTAGAGAAAAATACGGAAAAAGTATCCTTGCCGATTTAGCTATAAGCGAGATCGCCGCAAAACGTCCCCAAACTACAAATACCTTTGGAGCGAAACGTTTCGTCTCTCAACGAGTGTGCCATGTTATTGATTCCATAAAAAATCAGGAGGAGTTAGAAGCCTTAAAGTCTGTATATCGTGAAGCGCTTTATTTTATAGGTGTTTCTTCACCTGTGCTTGTTCGTCAAAGCAATTTAGAAAAACAACCAATGACACTGCCAGAAGTATACAACCTGATGGACCGAGATTCTGGTGAGGAAGTTGCTCATGGGCAGACCGTGAGGGAAACATTTCCACATGCGGATTTTTTCTTAGGATTAGATTCCGGATCAGACCCGCAATTATCTTTCAAAATTAAAAGATTTCTAAACATTATTTTTGGTGCCGAAATCGAGACCCCATCTCATGGTGAAACCGCCATGTATCTCGCCAGTTCCGCGGCTGGCAACTCTGCATGCCTGTCGCGTCAAGTTGGTGCCGCAATTACTGACGAGAAAGGTGAAATAATATCTGTTGGTTGGAATGATGTCCCTAAATTTGGCGGGAATCTTTACCAGTATTTACCTGACGAGGATGCCCAGAAGTTGCATGATAAAAGATGTGTGCATATGGAGGGCGGGAAATGCTTTAATGATATTGAAAAACGGCTAATAGCCACTGAAATTGTGAATGAACTTGAGATCAGTGGTGTGCTAAAGGAAGACGCAAAAAATCAAGCCATTAATGCTGTTTTAAGTTCAAAGATAAAAAATTTGATAGAGTTCTCCAGATCGATACATGCGGAAATGCATGCTATAATTATGGGGAGTCAAATGGCTGGCACAAGGGTAAAAGGCGGCATATTGTATTGTACAACATATCCATGTCATTCATGTGCAAGGCATATTATTGTTGCAGGAATTAAAGAGGTTTATTACATTGAGCCATACCGAAAAAGTTTAGCTACCAAACTTCATGAGGACGCTATTACCGCTATTGCTGACATGGAGAGTGAAGTAAAGAAGGTTAGAATACTGTCGTTTGATGGAGTGGCTCCGTCGCGCTACCTGAAGATGTTCAGAATGAAGACGGATTCCCGTAAAGATGTTGATGGCAAACTGATTACGATTGATCGAAAGAGAGCAACGCCGATGTACGAGGTGTCTTTGGAATCACTACCGGCTTTAGAGGCTATAGTAGTCAATCATCTTGCTGCCAAGAACTTAATTCCAGTATGAGAAAGAGGGGTGCGGTATGACTAATGAAAAGAAACAACAAATGTCATTTCAATTTGAAAGCACAACTCATTATCAACAACATGCGCGGAACATCAGTGTACACGCATTTTCAAAAGAACAAACCTGCGTTGTCAGGTCAATCGTTAATGAATTGGCCGAACGAAAAAAAAATGAAGAGGCAAAAATATTTAGGGACGTTCTTTCTCGAATAGACCATTTGTTGCGTTGAGGACTTTTACGTTTTTGATTTCGGTCGGCTATTAGTCGAATACAAAACAGCCACCTTTGGACGGCTGTTTTGTATTCCCACGTAACTCTGCTCACTCTACTCATCATCGCACATACCGCAAGGAGGTTTACCTTGACCCTCAGAGATACCATTGCTAAGGACATGACGGCCAGTCTAAAGGCCGGAGACAAGGAGCGGCTTGGAGCGTTAAGGCTTCTTTTGAGCGCGGTCAAGTACAAGGAGGTTGACCTGAGAAGACCGCTTACCGATGAAGAGGTGCACGCCGTGGTTGCGACGCTCGTGCGCCAGAGGCATGATTCGATAGAGCAGTTCAAAAAGGGCAACCGTCTCGACCTTGCCGAAAAGGAGGAGCGCGAGATCGGGTTTTTGAGCCTCTATCAGGCGACTCAGCTTGGAGCCGAGGAGCTTGGCCTTCTTGTAAAAAAGATCGCCGCGCAGATTGGCGCAACCGGGCCTAAGGACATGGGCGCCCTGATGAAGGCGGTCATGCTTGAGGCAAAGGGCAAGGCCGACGGTAAACTCATAAACGAGATTGTAAAACAGACGCTTGGGGGTTGACAGGTAATGAAGATAAAGGATATATACGAAAAGGCGGTCAAGCGCGGCATGGAGCTTGACCCGCGCGGCATGGAAGAGGTCAAGGCCGACCTTGCAAGGGCAAAGAGGGAGTACGACGGCATCAAAGACAAGGATAAACCTTATTTCGACGTCGAGAGGCTTAAAAATCCGTATTCCGACACGCGCATCCTGTTCGGGGATCCTGACAAGGATGTAAAGCGCGTAATAGTCGGCATTGACATGGAGATCGGCGAGGTGCTCCTTGCCGACAGGCTCAATCAGACGGGAGGGGCCATTGACCTCATCGTCGCGCATCACCCGGAGGGCAGGCCGATGGCCATGCTGTACGACGTGATGGGCATGCAGTCAGGGATACTTGAGAAGTACGGCGTGCCCATAAACGTGGCTGAGGACATAATGGAGGAGCGCATAAGGGAGGTTGAACGCAGGCTTATGAGCGTAAACCACACGAGGGCCGTTGACGCGGCCCGGCTTCTCAACATACCGTTCATGTGCGTGCACACGCCGTCGGACAACGCGGTAACGACCTATCTTCAAACCCTTTTCGACGAGAAAAAGCCGACGCTGGTCTCCGATATAACCGACATACTGATGGAGATACCTGAATACAAACAGACAGCCAACGAGGTGGTAAGACCCGGCGTTGTGTGCGGCTCAGAAAAGAGAAGGGCCGGCAAGGTCTTCGTTGACATGACCGGCGGAACCGGCGGCTCCAAAAAGGCGTTCGAGAAGCTTGCCATCGCAGGGGTCGGCACGATCGTTGGGATGCACATCGGGGACGACCATCGCAAGGAGGCTGAAAAGCATCATATCAACGTGGTCATCGCCGGACACATCTCAAGCGACACGCTCGGGCTTAATCTATTGTTCGATAATATCTTGAAGGGCGTTGACGTCGTTCAGGCGTCGGGATTCAGAAGGATCGAGAGAAGTTAAAGCCCTAAAGCCGTGGAGTTGACGTTGGTCTTCGACGCCCTGCGGTTACAGCGGGGCGTTTGTCGTTTGACATTGACAATATCTTGAATGTGGTATACAATACCACATATATGAACGGGAAGAAGATATTCCATCAAAAGAAGATGTATCCTGACGGCGCTATGGTAGAGATGAAGATATGGCGGGTGGAACCGGACGGATACCGGCCTCACGGGCTCAAGTATTCGCTTGCGTATATTGAAAAAGGCAAAGGTGTCGTGGGTTATGATAATGCCGAGAGAAAAGGCGACCACAGGCATTATGAGCGGATGACGGTAGATTATGAGTTTTGCGGCGTTGATAAATTGATGGATGATTTTCTGAAGGATGTTCATAATCGGAGAAAAAGATATGAAGATTAAACGGATACGGCTTGAGGTAAAAACAGTTGACGAGATGGCGGTCGATTTCAAGCGTATATGGAGGGAAGCGGACAAGGTGATGCCCGCTTCCAATGCAGAGGAGGCCATTTGCTTTGACAGCGTCGAGGATATGCACAAATTTTTATCGCCTGAGAGGATACGGTTGTTGAAGACTGTGCATGAGGGCAAGCCCAAGTCAATTTGCGCTCTTGCAAAACTCCTTGGCAGGGACAGGAAGAACGTTACCGAGGACGTAAAGATGCTGGAAGGCGTGGGCCTGATAGAAAGAAAAGCCGCCAAACGAGACAAAGAAAAGGTGGAACTTGTCGTTGACTACGACCAGATACGTATGGATATCGCGGTTTAGCCGTGCATGAACCTTCACTTGACATCCTTGAATTCCCCGCTGTTCTCGCCGTGCTTGCCAACTGCGCTCAAAGCGTTGTCGGGGCCGAAAAGCTCCTTGGGCTGAGGCCGCTTAAAGACGCGGACGCCATAAGGGACGCTCTTGCCGAGTATGCGGAATTAGAGGGCGCCATTGCCGGCGGCGTATGGCCCGGGCTTGGCGAGGTGCGCGATATAAGGCCGCTCGTCTTTAAGGCCGCGCCGCAAGGCGCGCATCTTGATCCCGTTGAACTCCTCCATATAAGGGATAACCTTCATTCATCCGTCAGGCTCAAGGCTCTGCTCTCCGACCTTGACGCGAGAAAAAAATATCCGCTGATAGCAGTAAGGGTAGAAAACCTCTCCGACCTGTCCGGCCTTGCCCATGAGCTTGGCAGGATACTCGACGACAAAGGCTTTATAAAGGACAACGCCTCTCCGACTCTCTTGCGGATAAGAAGGGAGATAGCAAGGGGCAGGAACGGCGCGCGCGCGGTCATTGACGAGATAAGGGCGGATACGGCCACGGCTCAGGCGCTTCAGGAGGATTATATAACGATACGCGAGGACAGGTACTGTCTGGCCCTGAAGGCGGGTATGCACAACGTGGTTGACGGCGTGATACACGGCGCGTCCGCGAGCGGGGCAACCTTTTTCAAGGAGCCGCTTGTGCTTGTCCGGCTCAATAACCGCGTTGCCGAGCTTAGGAAGGACGAGGCCGTCGAGGAGCTGGAGATACTGAAGGCCGCGACTACCGGCGTGAGGGAGGCCGGCCCCGCGCTTCTAAACGACCTTGAGACTCTCATCTCCTTTGACTGTCTTGAGGCAAAGAAGAGGTTTGCTGGAAAGATCGGCGGCATAGCGCCGGTCGTCAAGCCGTGGCAAAGCGACGTCGAGTTCGAGCTGATCGGCGCAAGGCATCCCTTGCTTGTGCTCAAGGCAGGGATAATCGTAACTCCAATAGACATTGCAATCCATCAAGAGCGCGTGCTTGTCATATCCGGGGCCAATACCGGAGGCAAGACCGTTGCCTTGAAGACCATAGGGCTTTTGACCCTAATGGCAACGTCGGGCATACCCGTGCCGGCAGGCGAGGCGAGCGTCTTTGTAAACTTTCCCTCCGTGTTTGCGGACATCGGCGACTCTCAGGATATTACGGCCTCGCTCAGCACCTTTTCAGCGCACGTAAGGCGCGTCAAGGAGTTCCTTGAAGTCGAAGAAGGCGCGCTTGTCCTCATTGACGAGATAGGCGCGGGCACTGATCCGGCTGAGGGCGGGGCATTCGCCTTGGCCGTGCTGGAGCATCTCAAGCAACGCGGCGCGCTTTGCGTCGTAACTACGCACCTTAATATCCTCAAGGGACGCGCCGCGACCCGCAACGGCTATCTTAACGCATCCGTGGAGTTCGACGAGGCGAGCTTCAAGCCGCTCTACAGGTTGAGGAGCGGGGCGCCGGGACCGTCCCTCGGCCTGTCAATAGCGCAAAGCCTTGGCGTGCCGGATCATATAATCGAGGCCGCAAGGGGCTTTATCTCGCCCGATGAGGGCGCGTTCATGGAGTCCATAAGAAGGCTTGATGAGGAGCGCGAGGCCGTTGCCGCGGCAAGAAAAAGGCTTGACGCGCTCGCTTCAAGGCGAGACAAGGCGCTTGAGCGCTTTAAGGGTGAGCGCGAGGGCATAAGGGCGAGGTCAAGGGCCTCGCTTGAGTCCATCGTAAGCGCGGCGCGCGCGCAGATTGAGTTTGCTATCAATGCCTTGAAGAAAGCGGAGACTACTGGGGATGCGCGCCGGATCGGGAAGGACGTTAACGTGGTCTATGCGCGTACCTCTGCCGTCTTGTCCCCTTCCCGCGCCATAGGACAGGCAGGCTGCGCGCCGCAACAAGGCGACAAGGTTAAACTGTCCGAGAGCGGCAAAAAAGGCGTTGTAATGCGCGTTGACGCAAAGGCAGGAAAGGCAGAGGTCATGGTAGGCGGGCTCAAGATATGGGCGGCCTTTGACAGGCTGACTCAGACAGGGCCCGAGGTTGACAAACGTCAGGCCATGGCGCATCTGCTGATTGAGGCGCAGGCACGGACGATAAACATCATAGGCTCTCGCGTGGCCGAGGGCATAGCCGTTGTTCAAAGGTTTCTTGATAACGCGCACATGGCCGGTCTTGAAAGCGTTGAAATAATACATGGCACAGGCACGGGGGTTCTGGCGCGTTCCGTCGCGGAGTATCTTAGAGCCTGTCCGTTTGTTAAGGGATTCCGTCTTGCCGTGCCGGAGGCTGGAGGGCCGGGCGTAACAGTGGTGGAGCTGAAATAGATGATACCGAAAGATAAAATAGAAGAGGTCAGGGACAGGGCCGGCATCGTCGAGGTCGTTTCCGAGTACGTGCCGCTTACAAAACGCGGGGCCAACCATATCGGCCTTTGTCCCTTTCATTCCGAAAAGACGCCGTCCTTTTCCGTGAATGAGGAAAAGAAGATATACTATTGCTTCGGCTGTCATGCCACTGGAAGCGTCATAACCTTTCTGATGAACAAGGAGGGTATGAGCTTCCCCGACGCCGTGGAGTCCCTTGCAAGGCGTTACGGCGTGGTAATAAAGCAGGAAAAGGGCATGGCGCAACAAGGCGCAATATCCGGCAGGGAGCGAATATTCGAGGCGCTCAAGGCCGGGCAGGACTATTTCAAAGAGGCGCTCAAAAGCAACGCCGGGGGAAAGGCAAGGGAGTATCTTAAAACACGCGGCTATGCCGGGCGGATACTCGACGACTTCGGCGTCGGCTTTGCGCCGGACGGATGGGAGGGGTGCGCCTCAGCCCTTAAAAGAAAAAACATCGAGCCTGAGTGGGCCGTCAAGGCCGGACTTATCATCAAGAAGGACAAAGGTTATTACGACAGGTTCAGGGCAAGGATAATGTTTCCCATAAGCGACGGCCGCGGCAGAATCATAGGCTTCGGCGGCAGGGGTTTGGGCGACGCGGAACCCAAGTACCTCAACTCGCCGGAATCCGAGGTATTCAAAAAGGGCGCGGTACTGTATGGATTACATCAGGCAAAGGCCGCAATCGCGGCCAAGGGCGAGGCCATAGTCGTCGAGGGGTACTTCGACCTTCTCGCGATGCACAAAAACGGCTTTGACAACAGCGTCGCCACGATGGGCACGGCCCTTACCGTCGACCACCTGCGCCTCTTGAAGGGCAATACGGTCTATCTCCTTTTCGATTCGGACGAGGCGGGCAGACGCGCCGCGCTTCGCTCCCTTGATCTATCCTTGGAAGAACAAGCCGTTTGCCGCGCCGTACTGTTGCCGAGCGGGAAAGACCCGGACGAGTTTGTCTCCTCATCAGGGGCCGTCGCCATGAAGACCGCACTTGACACAGCCGGACCACTTATGGATTTTTTCCTGAACGAGCTTGAACGCGCCTGCGATCTGACTCAGGCCGTTGGCAAGGGGCGATACCTTAATGAAGCGATGGGCCGTCTTTCAAAGATGTCGAACATCGCGGAAAAGGGGCATTACGTCGGCATGATCGCGGGCACATTGGGACTGCCGGTTGACGCGGTCTATACGGCCATGAAGACCGGCAAAGCGCCTCAGGATAAAACCGCAACCGGCGTCGTTAGTCCGGCGCCCGGCGCTAAAAAGCGTTCCGTTAATTTGAAGGAGATGACGATACTCAGGATTTTGCTCAAGCACCCTGAATATTACACCGAGAGGGCTTGCCTCGCCATAGACCGCTTTGAGGATCAGGCCATGAAGGAGATAGGCATGATTATTGCCGATGCGTTGAAGGAAGGACGGTCATTGAACGTTGCCTCTCTGATAGACGCGCTCGGCGCTCATCCAGCCGCTTCCGGCATGGCTGAACTGCTTATGAAGGACGAGGAAGGCTTTATCGAGGACGCGGCAAAGATGCTTGAGGATAGTCTGAACAGCGTGCTCAACAGGGGCGAGTTGAAACAGACCACCCTTGAAAAGCTCAAGTGGCTTGAGGAGATGGGCAGGCTCGATATGGTTCAGGAGATAAGAAGGCGCGTGGAGGGCGTGGATAAACCTAAGAAACCATGAACCGTAAAGAACAAGGCAAGCCCCGCACCATCGCTATGCGATAAATCTTGACATGTCCGTTTCAGGTTATATAATACACACAATAGAGACATACTTAAGAAATACCCGTTCTTGCCTTAGACATCCCGTGTAACATCCTGCATCCGCAACCCGTAGTTC
>JACRCE010000004.1 GCA_016213015.1 Deltaproteobacteria bacterium
CAAGCTCGCCAACGACGCATTGACATTGGTTATGGTCATTGCGCCGGATGAATCTATAGCAATGTCAAACTCCCCGGCCGTCTCGTTTATCCCGTAGAGCGCGGAGACTTCAGGCCCCGGATCCCTGCCCACGCCGGAGGCGGAGCCGGACGACGAGCTTGCCCCTTTACCCCCCATCCCCGCCGCAACCGGCAAGAAACAGGCAGAGCGAGATGAGGCTTATGGCTATCTTGACGACAGTAGTTTTCATAATCCGTCACGCCCGTTGCATATTGACATATGGCAGACAGTTGTCATACAATAAGAGTGATAAAAGGAGGTGCATATTATGCGTGCAACGTTTAGCATACCTGATAATCTTTTGAACGAAGTGCAGGCAATGGCCAATGAAAAGTCCAAGACAAAGGCGGTCGTCATTGCAATGCGCGAGTTCGTAAAGGCGAAAAAGGCTGAAAGACTCCTTGCGCTCAAAGGCATGGTCGCAATTGACTATGACTGGGAAAAAGAAGAAGCCCTTGAACTGAAGAAACAAATTCAGAGGGAAAAACGTCATGGGGCATGACGGCGTAATCGCCGACAGCTGCGCGTGGATCGGGTACTTCAGACGAGAGGCGTCCGATCTTAAGGAGACGCTGGAGCGATTGCTCATAAGCGGCTCCGTTGTCATCTGCGGCGTAGTCATGTATGAGCTTAGCCAAGGACTCAAATCGGACAAGGAAAGATCCCTCGTAACCGACGCCATGCAATCGTTGCGGTATGTTGAAATGTCTCCCGTGCTCTGGCTCAAGGCCGCCGATGTCGCGGGCGCGTTGAGAAGGCGCGGCAAGACCGTCCCTTTATCCGACGTTATCATAGCTGCGCTCGCCATGGAACATAACCTCGCTGTATTGACCGTAGACAAGCACTTCAACCTCATTGAAAACCTCAAGATTATAAACCCCTAACTCCCCCAGCCCCCTCTTTGATAAAGAGGGGGGAGCCCCCTCCCCTTAAATTAAGGGGAGGCAAGGAGGGGTTAACTACTCCGCGTCCATGACGCACCTGAAGCCAACGTTCATGTCCGTGTGCCAGTCCGCGTGCGCCTCCATCATATCCGTTGCCCTGCGGAAGTGGCGCGCCGTAGTGCGTCCGAACTCGAAAAGGAGCGTGTCGTGCGCCCCGCCGCGGAGCGTCATGACGTTCTCCTCCGGCGTAAACCTTACGCTGTTGGCTACAGGCGCGCCCGGGTACGGCGCATAGCGGGTCGCTGTCCACTCCATCGCGTTTCCGGCCATGTCGGATATGCCGTAAATACTCACGTCCTTTTTGAAGCTTCCCACCTCGAACGGCCTGCAAGCGTTGAAGTGCAAGCCCTTGTCGTCGCAGACCTCCCTTGTGGCGGCAAGGTCGCGCCCGTATTCGTTGCCCCAGGGGTATATCCTCTCGTCAATGCCGCGAGCCGCCTTTTCCCACTCCTCCTCCGTCGGAAGACGCTTGCCGCGCATCAGGCAGTAAAGGTTGGCCATGTACCAGTCCACGTCAATGACCGGATGGCGCTCCTGACCGTATTTGAAGGTGCCGGTTTCCTTGCTCCAGTGATCCGGCACCGGTATCCCGTCGTTTATGTACTGGGCAAGCGCCCTGACACCGCCCTTTTTGAGGTTCTCGATAAACACCTTGTATTCAAGGTTCGTTACCTCGTATCTATCCATATAAAACGCCTTGACATATACCTTGCGTTTGGGCATTTCGTTTATCGCCTGTATGCCGCCCATGCGCTCCAGCGGGTCGGTCGCGTCGTTGCCCATCATAAATTCTCCGGCCGGGACAAGCGCCATGCCGGTCGGCGCAATGGCGTTGACCGGCGGATGCGTCGCGGCACAACCAAAGGACAGCGCCGCAAGCGTTATAAGCAGAACGGATTTCACTAACATCTCTTACCCCTCCCGATACCTCTGAAAAAGCCTATGAGACCGCTTAAAAATGTCCAGATGCAAGGCGTTTTTCAGCGGTCTCATCCTATTTCGCATCACAGGCGCACCTTACGCCAAAGTACGGATCATCGCCGTCCGGCATACAGATGTGCCTGTTGAAGGCATAAGAAAACGGCACTGGTTGCGACATCCACGATCCGCCCCTCAGGACGCGAAATTTTTCGCCAAAGCTCTCGCGTTTAAGCGTGGCGCCCGGATAGGGTTTGTACCACGACGAGGTCCACTCCATGACGTTGCCTCCCATGTCGTATACGCCATAAGGACTTACATCCTCCTTGAACGTGCCCGGAGGCGCAACGGTATATGTGAAATATCCCCTTGCAAGGTCTTCCGGGGTCTGCATCTTGAACTTGTACTCCTCGGTGTTGGCAATGTCGGCCTTCCAAACGTTGCCCCACGGAAACCTTCTCGCGTCAGAACCCCTTGCCGCCTTTTCCCACTCCTCCTCGGTCGGGAGACGCTTGCCTTTCCATCTGCAAAAGGCGTCGGCCTCAAACCACGTAAGGTCGCTCACCGGAGCAGAGTCCACCGGCGGGGGATAGTCCTGCACATAAGGCGGGAGCCATAGTCTAAGTTCTGGAAAACCGGTTGCCTTGATGAACCGCCTGTACTCGTGGTTGTCGGCCTCGTACATGTCTATGTAGAAAGAGTCGAGATAGACCTTGTGTTCTGGAAGCGAATCAATGCCTATGTCTATCCCGACCATGCCGTAGCTTTCGGACGCCCCCATTACAAACTCCCCGGCCGGTATCAGTACCATGCCGTCATATCGGCATTTTTCCGTCTCAGCTTGCGCCGCTCCAACGGCATAAAACATCAACAAAGCGCTGAGGATCGCGCGTATCATCCGCCGCACCATCCGCCGTCCGGGGTCCTGCCGCCGCCTGAGCCGCCGTAGTTATAGTTGCAAAGCGACATTGACCTGCCGTGGCAAACGAGATTGCACCTGAAGTACGAAAAATCGTAATACCAACGCGGCTTTGAGGCCGTCTGCCCGGCCGCCTGCGGGCCGAAGTTCAAAAGGTGTGTGCTGATCTTGCCGTCCGACATATTGTCCTGACTGTCCGGCGGCAGTTGGGCGCCCAGCCCGTTGCCGTAGATGGTGTTCTGAGCCTCCACATTGGAATGAACGTTGTGATGGCAGTCGTGGCACACGGCCTGCGAGTTGAGGTGATAGCCGTGAAGGTTGTTGGTCCATCCATAGCTACTGCCCGGTGTGCCGTTTCCGCCGAAGTTCGTATAGTTGCCGAGGAGCCTGTCCTCGGCGTGGCACAGGAAACACAACTCGAACTTGGGCCTGCCGTTGGTGTCGAGGCGGTTAGCCGAGTACCAGCCCGCCCCAAACGAGCCTGATGTTGAATTTGTCGTAAGGTAGTTGCCGCGCAACAGCCTGTTCCTGTTAGACCCGTGAGGGCCTACCGGCGCGGTGCTCGGGCTGTAAGCCGACGCCTTGTCCGTGGAGCGCAAAGACGATTCCGTTACAGGCCCCCTTACCGTTACCGGGTTCGTGAGCGCCGGGGCCGTGTCCTCGTTGTTGTGGCAGTCGGTGCAGTTTATGGTGAGGTTGCCGAGCGAGGTGGCCGCGTTTGCACTGCTCGAACAGTTGAGGCCGAATGCGCTCTCAAGCTGCATACAAAGGTTTAACGTGCCGTTCCTGCCCGGGGCGGCCACCGGGTGATAGGCCGTGTTGTATCCGATATCGCCGCCGGGATAGTTCATAAAATGATGGCTTTCCGGGTCGAACTCCTTTCTCTTGTTCGAGTAGTGGCCCGTATTGCCCTCCCGATTCTGGATTGCATCAGGAAACGGCGTATCGCTTGCGAACACGACCTCATAGCTGTCCCCGTGGCACTTCAGGCAGACCTCATAAATAAAAGGCTGTCTTGTCCCGCCAAGCTCTGTCGGGTTCTGGACAACGCCTTTTATGTCAACGTACTTCATGCCCTGTATCCTGCCGCCGCTGCCGTCCCCGAGCACGCCGGTCGGCGTCCTTGCCGAGTGAGGGTTGTGGCAGTCGTAACACTCGACGTGCTTGCCGTTTACGACCGGTATGGCCTCCGCGGCCGTATGAACGCCGGACAGCGCGGTATCGTGCACCGGGTGGCCGCTCCCGCCCGTTTCGCGCTTGGCAAGTTCGCTCTTTATATTCGCCGAGGCCGGACCGTCGGAGTCGTGGCATCTCTCGCACAACGCCTCCTCCCATGCGATGAGTTGCCTCTGGATGAGATTGTTGTAATTGACGCTCGCGTTGGCAGCCACAAGATGCTTGGCGGACGGAACGGCCGTTGTGTCGAACTCGAAGCCGGACGTCTCCTTTATGCCGTGGGGCGTGTGGCAGTTGAGGCAACTTCCCTTGTTGGTCGTGGGCTTGGTTGACCTGTTCCTCCTCGGGTATATGTCAACCGGGTCGCCGGTCGTGCCGGGCCAGTACATGTTCGTGTTGTTCACGTAATGGGATGACGCCACATAAGCGTCGCGGCCCTGAAAAAAGCCGTACCTGCCCGTGCCGATGGCGCTACCCGATCCGCTTATATTGGACATGTTGTTGTGGCAGTAGTTGCAAAGAGAGATGTAGGTGCCGCCGGATTGGGGGTAGTAAAAAAGGAGATAGTCCTGAGCCCCTGGGGAGGCCGCGTTCGGCTCCGGCTCTATCCCGCCGAAGGAGGCGTGCAGCTCGTGGCAGTGGTTGCACTCGCCGGACATGTATTTGCCCGCCTCGGCGTTGAGGTAGTTATAAGCGTTCGTGGAGGCCGCCGTAGTGCAGTCTCCGCCATAGGCGGCACCGAGCCCCCTGTTCACGCCTCCGGCGCAAGGGGTCTCGTTGTCTGTCGTTGCCCCGCCATGTTTGGTGTATGGAAAGGCGTTGTTGGTGGCAAGGACATAACCTCTCGCAATGAACACCAGCGCCACGATAAACGGCAACAACGCCCCGGCGATGAGCAATCTTCTTCTCATAGTACCTTTACTGCCAAGGATGTTTTTTATCCCTATAATCTTTTTAACGCGCTCACACGGTAAATCCCAATGACCGCACGACTACGGAAACGGTAACTATCGTTCGTAGAAATACTGTTTTTGGCCGTAATTAATGCAATTCTGACACATGTCTTATCATCAACTCAATATAAATCAAGCTGCACTCAAAACCTGTTTTTGTAAATTTTGATTGACGTATCGGGGATAACTTTGCGCCTCTTCTTCAGGGTTTCCCTAATACGCGGTAGGCGGATCCATATCCGTTGTCTCACGGTAGTAAAGGGTGTCGTAGGAGCCGTTATTCAAATTGTAGTATAGCCTGTATCTCAAGTTGTCCAACCGTATCACGTCCGGCGCCAACGCCTGATCCGTGGCTGAACTCCCTATATCCATATACTGGGCTGAACCAAGGTTTGTCGTGCCGGGCGCATTTGTATCGGTTGTGTCCTTATGTGCAAGTTGCCAGTATGTGCCGTTATTATACTGGTAATATAACCTGAACTTGCCGTTGGCAAGCTGGGTTATGTCCGGGTGTGCGGACTGGTTTGGACCGCTGTTCCATAGCTGGGTACCGACGCCGCTTGCGATATTGGTATTGTTCGGCGGATTGGAGTCCGTCGCATCCTTGAAGGCCAACTGCTCATACGACCCATCCCAGTAGGAATAATAGAGCCTGTAATTGTTGTCCGGTTTTCTTAATATCTTGATTGACCACTCGCTTTGCGTCGGGCCGGCGTTAAGGTAGAGCGGCAAAAGATTTGTAGAGTTCGGCGGGTTGGTGTCATAAGTCTCCCTGAGATCAATATCGGTATAGCCGACCGCGGTCGTATAAAAACCAAAGTATACCCTATATCTGCCGGTTGCGGTCTGCATCACTACCGGACTTTTAGCTTCATCAGTGCCTATGCCGCTGCCTACCCCCAATAATTGCCTTGCCCCAAGGTTTGTCGTGCCGGGCGCGTTTCCATTGTTTGTATCGTTGTATGCAATCTGATAGTAAGCGCCGGCTGAAGGGGCATACTGATAATATAGCCTATATTGGCCGCCTACCTGTACTACGTCAGGGGTATTGGTCTGGTCCGTACTCGCCCACAGAGTAGTGCCGGCGCCGGCAGCGATATTGCCGCTGTCCGGTGGATTGACACCTGTCGCATCCTTATAAGCCAATTGCACGTACGTGGTATACCAACCATAATAGACCCTGTATGTGCCATCCGGTTTCTGAAAGACTTTAACTGAGTATGCCGCAAGGTTTGTTGCGGTACCAGTGTTAAGAGACTGCCTTGCCCCAAGGTTTGTAGATTCAGGTGGGCTTGTATTGGTAGTATCCTTATAGTATAAACTATACCATGCGTTTCCGCACGTGCAGGCATAGTAGATTCTGTATACGTTGCTTGTGAGCCGGATTATATCAGGGGATCTCACATTCGTGTCAAGAGTGAGAGCAACCTCTGCCCCGAAGTTTGAGGCGTTTGAGGCTGGCGGATTAGTGTCCGTTGTCTCTCTATAGTAGACGTTTGTATTAGCGCCATTCCATTTAGTGTAATATATCCTGTACTTACTGTTATCAAGCCTGATGATATCAGGGCCGTCTACGGTATTTGAGCTGGACGTGCCTATGGTAAGCGGCTGTTTAAAGCCGGAGCCGGTGCGTATGTTTGTCGAATTAGGCGGGTTCGTATCGGATGTATCCTCGTACATAAGGCGCCAGTATCCTGAAGCGGTATCATTATAGGTGTAGTATATCCTGTATTTGTTGTCAGACAGGCGTATTACCTCCGGCGCCTCCGCCGTAATGGGCGACGAGTTGAGCGGCAAGAATGTCTCAGCGCCAAGATTAGTTCCGTTGACCTCTGGCGGGTTGGTATCGGTTGTTGTCCGATATGCTACGCGGCCATAAGAACCGTTGTATAGACTGTAATAGAGCCTGTAGGTAAGGTCGTCCTGCCTTATTATCTCTTGGGCGTAGGCGCTGTTGGCGGCAGACGTGCCTATGGCAAGCGTCTTGGCGGGGCCAAGATTGGTGGCAAGCGAATATATCTTCAAGTCCTGAAGCGTTGCGTCGTAGTACGCGGTAAAGATACGCCCGGTGACCGCGGTTGCCGCTGATGAGAACCAGCCCGTGTCGTTGGTGGTGTCCGGCGCTTGGATAGTCCAATTGTTCATGTCAGTGCAGTCGTCCGCAATACACTGGGCAAGCATGAGGTCGCCTACGGAGTTTGGTGGCGCGCAATCACCGTAGGAGCCGATTGGACATTCCTGCGCCTCTCCCGTTGCCGCGGCACGGCTGTAGTAGGATATACTTGGACGGCCTAATACGCTGAAGGCAAGCGATGAGAACGCCCCCCTGTCGAAAAAGAAATTCAGACTTGCGTTAAGAAGGCAACTGTTGCCGCATGAAAAATAAGCGCTGTCAATCCTCATTATGTTCCACTGACAGCAAGAGGTTGTGCTGCTTGCCGTCGGCGGGTTGGCGTCCGTTGTATCGTTGGAGTAGACAGCCCAATAACCGTAGCCGGCGCTGGAGTAAAAGAGCCTGTATCCGCTTGCGGTTTGAACAAGCGACGGCTGCGTGCCATATACGTTAAGGGCATTTGTCGCCCCGAAGTTTGAAGTACCCGGGGGTTGGGTGTCTGTGGTATCCCTGTAGACCATGTTGCCGTCGGACTGGGCATAATACATCCTGTACTTGCCGTCAGGCAGACGCAACAACTCTATGCCGCCATACTCGGCTTTCGTCAGGACGTTGAGCGATACCTCTGGACCGATGTTGCCCCAATAGCTGACTGTGTTCTCGCCGTTGTTGCAAACACTGGTAGACGTCCCGGTAGGCGTCCAGCCCTGGCAGTATGGCGGGTTGGCGTCAAGCGTCTCCCTATACGCTATGGAGACGGTGGAGCTGTCGTTTGTATTTGCATTGTAATACATCCGGTACCTTGTCTGGCCTGACGTGTTGATAAACTGAACGACCTCAGGGTTATTGGCGTTTAGCTTTGACATATATTTTACAGTGGACGAGTCAGTGCAATTCATGCTGACGGTGCCGTTTGCCGGCGGCTGGCTATTGGTGGTGGTAGTATCCGTCCAGAATACAAACCACTGCCCGCTGCCATTCCTGTAACCGTAATAAAGTCTGTAGCTGCCGTTGGATAGCAGCGCCACGCTTACCTTGCCCGGCCATCTGTCCCAGCCCTCGCAAAGTCCGGATATCCGCGTCTCTGCATCCATATTTGACATATCGGCGGCCGGGGGGTTGGCGTCGGTCGTGGTTCTATACGCCAAGGCATACCAGCCGCCGGACCATTGCGTATTATAATACATCCTATACCTTGTCTGTCCGGTCGTATTGGTATATCTTACCACCTCCGGCTCCCCGAATGTAGTAGCAAAGGCCTGCGTCGCTGCGCCAAGATTGACCGAACTGGTTGAGTAATCCCCGTAATAGGCATACATAAGGTCTTTATTTGCAAAGTCATAGTAGCTTACGGCAGGCCTGTTTGTAACCGGATTATAGGTAAGGGACGTATACCCGCCGACATCCGTTGACGACGAGTTGTCTATGGTTTGTTTAGTCCAGTTGGCAGCAAGGCCGCACCCGGCAGAGGTATAACCCGCTCCGCAATATGCGTACTTCAGGTCTCCGTTGGTGTAGTCGTAATAACTTATCCTCGGCATCATGTCGGAAGGGTTCAAGGCAAGCGACGCATACTGGCCAATGTAGCCAGTGGAGTCCACGGTTACGATAGTCCAGTTTGACGCAAGATTGCAGTTGGCGTCGCACCACGCGAACTTCAAATCCTGATTGGTGAAGTCATAGTAGGCAATCCGTGGCTTGGGGTTGCTTGTGTCCGTATTGTCAACCGCAATGGACGTATGTCCGCCCACGTCGCCGGAGGTATCGAGAGCAACCGTTCCCCAGTTCGAGGCCGTCCCGCAGTTTGAATTGCAGTAGGCGTATTTCAAGTCGCCGGTAGGCGCGCCCGTAGCATCCTCCGCCGAATAGTAGGCTATCCTCGGGTTGCCAAGTGAGGTAAGACCAAGCGAGGAGTAGTAGCCGGTCTTGCCGGTTGAGTCAACCGTAACTGTTTGATAGGCCGAGCCGTCCCAGTAAGTGTATTTGAGGTCATAAGTAACGACCTGAAGGTAGCTTGCCTTTGGGTTGCCGTAAGCGTCTATCTTCAACGATATGCTTGCGCCGCCGTCCACGCTGACCGTGCCGGTAAGCGCCTTTGAGCCGGACACGGCCGTCTTCATGTTGTTCTTGAAGGTGAACAGCGACGCGGACGGCACACTTGCTCCGGCCCCGCCGGCCTCCAGAACCGCGCTCGGCCTGTCCTCTTTCTGTTGAGTAACAAAGACCTTGAAGGCCATTGCCCCTGTTACGTTATTGAGCGTAACAATAGCCGTTGCAAACCCGTACAGCCCGATGTCGCCGAGGCTGTAGAAGTTGTGCGCGTCGTTACCTGAAAAGGTTACGCCTGAAGGAAGGCCGCCAAGCATGAGCCTTGCCCGGCCAAGCGTTGACCAAGAGGAGTTGGTTACTACAAAGTTTACCGTAACGGTTGACCCGCTCTTTGAGGAAGTCCCGGTCAAGCTCGCCAACGACGCATTGACATTGGTTATGGTCATTGCGCCGGATGAATCTATAGCAATGTCAAACTCCCCGGCCGTCTCGTTTATCCCGTAGAGCGCGGAGACTTCAGGCCCCGGATCCCTGCCCACGCCGGAGGC